>JASJHC010000376.1:0-18397 GCA_033791245.1 Acidimicrobiia bacterium
ACCGAGCCGTGTTGCCAGATGTGGCCGATCTGGGATAGGTCGAGTCCGAATTCTTCCTTGGCGTTGAGGATGGCGAAGCCTTCGGCGTATGACTGCATCAAACCGTACTCGATGCCGTTGTGGATCATTTTTGTGTAGTGACCAGAGCCGGATGGACCAACTCGCCCCCAGCCTCTGTCAGGGGCCGGAGCGAGTGTCTCGAATATCGGACGGATCGATTCGACGACTTCTTCATCTCCGCCGACCATCATCGAATAACCCTCGGCCAGCCCCCAAACCCCTCCCGACGTACCGACGTCAACGTAGTGATGGCCGGCTTCCTTGCAGGCACCGGCTCGCCGTTGGGTCTCCTTGTAGTAGGAGTTGCCACCATCGATGATGATGTCGCCCGCCGTCAGAATGGAGGTCAGAGCCTCGACGGTTGAATCAACCGGAGGCCCGTGCGGCACCATCATCCACACCACCCGAGGCGTTGCGAGCTGATCGGCGAGGCTCTCTAGGGTGGTTGCGCCTGCCGCCCCGATAGCCTCAATGCTCTTGACTGCTTCGGCATCCAGATCAAAGCCGACGACATCGTGACCGGCGCGGACGAGCCGTTCGGTCATATTTGCGCCCATTTTGCCGAGGCCGATCATTCCGATTTGCACAGGTACTCCCAAGAAGATTGTGGTTCATCGAGTCAACACCGCCACGGTAGCTCCTGTTCCATCCGGCTGGGAATGATCAGTAGATGAAGTACTCGATGATTCGGCCCAGCATCGATTTGCGTGCCGACACTTTTGCGTAGACAAGCAAAGCGGGGGCATCGACCATTTCGGCGATGCGGTCTGCCAGGTCGGCAAAGACATTGAAGCGTGTCGCCACCGCTCCTATAACCACCAGGTTGGCACCCCGAGATAGACGGGCCAATGTCTCGAGTAGCTCACCCGCCGGTTCGATTCGGCTCTCCGTTGGCAGGTCGATCATTTGGTGAAGTTTCTCGTGATACTCGGCGATCGATGCTACTTGCGCCTCGGTCGCCTCTTCGTTCACAACGTGGACGAACCGGATCGAGGCCTGCTCTCGTTGCGCGATCCGGTCGGCGAGGCTGATCTTGAGCACGTCGTATGGGCCACCGGAGCCCATGATGACGATGTTGTCGATCTCGCTCAGGCCGCGATTGCGGAACAAAATGGTGTCGCATTCGGAGTTATCGCGTAGCCAGCGGAGATCACGTACAAACGGACGGTTGGCGCGAACGTCGCTTGGCATTTCGGCCAGGAGAAGGTCGATGTTGTTCTCATCAATCCGCTTTTGATGCTCTTCGCGAATCGCCGAGGGAATGATCTCGTTTAGCTCGACCCCAACCTTGGCGGCGATCGCTTCGATCTCGAGCGCCCAAGCTTGCTCCTCCCTGGAGTCGCCGGTTCCGTTGCGATCGAGGCGGCTGATATCGATAATTCCGTCTGCTCTAGTGAGATCGGCGGCGATTTGCAGCATCTCGTGGAGACGCCGTCGTTTCATGCCACGCCAGCTGAGAACCAGCACGTGGGATGCGCCGGGATGGGCAAGGGCCTCCTCTGTGAGGGCAACCAACCGCCCAGTGTCGCGAATCCGGAGGGCATCAAGCGAGGCGCTTTCTTTGCTGGCCCGCGATTCTCCGAACAATCGGTACCACAGCATGCCGCCAGCCACGATGAGTACCGATCCGATCATCGGAACAAGGCCCATCTCGGTGAGAAGGATGAGGGCACCAACGATTCCAACGATCTGGGTCCACGGGTAGAGGGGGGATCGGAACGAAGGCTGATACCAGTCGAGATGGCTCTCCCGAAACGCAATCACAGAAAGGTTCACCAACGAAAAGACGATCAGTTGGAACGCCGAGGCGAGCTTGGCCAGTTCTAGTAGCGGGACAAACGCAATAAGAATGAGCAGTACGGCTCCGGTCAAGAGAATGGAGTATGTGGGAGTGGACCGCGGGCTGACCCGCGACAAGAACGGTGGTGCCAGGGCATGACGGGCCATCGCAAATGGATAGCGGGACGAGGCGAGAACACCGGCGTTGGCCATCGAGATGAGGGCGATGATGGCGACGATGATCACGATGTCGACGCCAATCGTCCCCATGAATTGCTCTGCGGATTTGCTCATCGGCGTCACCGTTCCGGCAAGAACATCGGCGCCGGCAGTGCCGATCATGACCCAAGTTATCAACGGGTAGATGACCAACATCAGAGCGACCGACAGGAGTATCCCGGCGGGGAGATTGCGCTCGGGGTGTCGAACCTCCTCAGCTATTGAGGCGACCTTGGTCACACCGATGAACGAGACGAACACGAGTCCGGTCGCCGACAACAGACCTTTGAAACCGTGGCTGAGGAATGGCTCGAACTGAGTCGAGTCGATCTCACCGACACCACGGGCGACGAAAAACACAAGCACACTCAAGACCACCGCGATCAGTGTTGATTGAAAGCGTGCCGTGGTTTTGGCCCCTGCGATGTTGATGAAGATGATTCCTAGTGCCAAGCCGAGCGCCAGCGGCCGCTCCGGTATGTCGCCAAAGAGACTGACGTAGGCACCGAGGCCGACCAGGGCAAAAGCGGACTTGAAGATCATCGAGAACCAAACGCCGAAGCCGGCGATGGTGCCCATGAGCGGTCCCATTGCACGATCGATGTAGAGGTAGGTACCACCCGATTCCGGCATTGCCGTTGCCATCTCCGATTGGGAAAGGGCGGCGGGGAAGATGATCAGACCCGCAATGAAATACGCAAGTACTACTGCCGGGCCTGCGATTTTGGCGGCGAGACCTGGTAATACAAAGATCCCGCTACCGACCATTGCCCCAACGCTGACGGCAAAGACGCCATATAGGCCTAGCTTTGCTTCCAAGCGATCGGTCAAGTCGGTTCCTTCGGCCGGGTGACTAGGCACTCATGTCGATTGCGGGCAATTGAGATTTATCGAAACCTGGATTCTGTCTTAGGGCTATCAAGAATCTTGCCGACGATAGTGGTAGCTATGAGAAGTGACACTATCAAGGGTCGTTCCATTAGGCCCCGTTCACGGCGACCGAAGCAGTATTCCGACGATCGCGTTTGCTCGAGCGCAGGGTGTGACACCCTGCTTTCTCGATACAACGCAAAGGAATTCTGCCACGGCCACGCTCCGAAGCGGTACCCCCGGGTACGTGGACGCATCATCGAATCGACATAACCCGCTCCAAAGAACGTAAGCCTCAAGCGTTCGTTTCTTTAGACGTTCTTAACCACCGGCAGCGTTGGGTGAACCACGTTCCGCAGTAGGCTGCGGTCCCTTTTCATGTGGCTCTCATGTGTATCTGCTAAATCTGTCCTTGCCAGTTCAAGGAGTCAGGGTGCCAGATCAGTCCAACCATCGAGTTCTAGTCGTCGAGGACGACGGTGCAGTCCGTCGCGCAGTCGAAAGGGCGCTCTCTTTTGAGGGCTATGACGTCGTCACCGCCCGCGATGGAGCCGAGGCTCTGGCGATTGTGCTCAATGACAAGATCGAGGCGATTGTTCTCGATGTGATGATGCCGATCGTCGATGGGCTGGAAGCGTGCCGTCGCATTCGGGCGCGGGGCGACACAACTCCAATCTTGATCTTGACCGCACGAACCGACGTCACCGATCGCGTCGCCGGATTGGATGCGGGCGCCGACGACTATCTCGTCAAGCCGTTTGCTCTCGAGGAACTGCTGGCTCGATTGCGGGCACTGTTGCGTCGCTCATCGCGTTCTGTCGCCGAAGTAATCAAGGTTGGCGATCTGAGCATTGATACCGGGTCGCGGCAGGTGCACCGTGGCGACACGATTCTTGACTTGACCAAGACCGAGTTTGATTTGCGTGAGCTTCTGATGAGCAACCCCGGCATTGTCATCGATCGCGACACCATCTATGACCGCATCTGGGGATACGACTTTGCCACTTCATCGAACTCGCTCGATGTGTACATCGGCTACCTGCGCCGCAAGACCGAGGTCAATGGTGCATCCCGGCTTATCCAGACGGTCCGTGGTGTTGGCTACGTAATTCGAGAGGATCGCGGTTGAGCCTCCGGGTCCGTATCGCTCTGATATCTGCTGGTGCGGTTGCAGTGGCAATCGCAATCGCGGCGTTGATAACGTTCAACACCACCAAGTCAGAACTGTTGACTGAGGTGGATACGAGTCTGCAGGAACGGGTCGAGCAGTTCAGCACCATTAGCGAGTTCGGCGACCTGTTTGCCGCATTCTCGAGGTTTGAACGTCCTGGCGATCGGGGGCCGTTCGCCCGTGGCTCCGGCGGCTTTGATGCCATCTACTTCCAGTTCTTGCCCAATCAGTCTGCAACCGCCATAGCGTTCCCGCTTGCGCTGCCGGTTGGCCCGCAGGAGCAAGCTGTGTATGACGGTGTCAACGCCCAAGCGTTGCGGTCTGTAGATGTTGATGGCTACAGCCTGCGCATGATCACTGCAACTCTCCCGACGGGGACAGTGCAACTGGCTCGATCTCTCGCTGAGGTGGATCGCACGTTGGAGGGGCTGGCCAGCGTCCTGCGGATGGCTGCAGTTGTTGGTGCCTTGCTCGCCGGGGTCGTCGGATTCTTCGTCGCCAAGGGGGCGGCCAAACCAATCGGCCAGCTGGCGGCAGCTGCTGAACATGTGGCGGAAACCCAGGAGCTGGCGGCGCACATCGACGTGCACAGGAACGATGAGGTCGGTCGGCTGGCGCAAAGCTTCAATGCGATGTTGGCCGCCCTCGAAGGGTCACGGCAACAGCAGCGGCGCCTCGTCCATGACGCCGGTCACGAGTTGCGCACCCCGCTGACCGCGATACGAACCAACGTGGAATTACTCGGCAAGATGGACAACATCCCTGCCGACGAGCGCTCCAGGATGATGGAAGACATCGACTCAGAGATCCAGGAGCTGACCACCTTGGTTGGAGAGTTGGTTGACCTCGCCGCGGCGTCGCCAACAGACGAGACGGAGGCTGCAGAACTGGACCTCGGCGAGTTGGTTGACCGGGTCGCCGACAAGTATCGAAGGCGCACGTCACGCATCATCAACGTTGCAGCAGACGATTCGGTTGTGCTCGGCAATGAGGCTTTGCTGGAGCGGGCTATCAGCAACTTGATAGACAATGCGGACAAGTGGAGTCCTGATTCCGGACCAATAGAGGTAACGGTTACGTCAGGCCGCGTGGCCGTGGCCGATCAAGGACCCGGTATCGACGCCGCTGATCGACCGCATGTGTTCGATCGGTTCTATCGAGCGACTCGTGACCGATCGACACCAGGATCTGGCCTTGGGCTATCCATCGTGGCGAAGGCGGCCGAGGATCATGGTGGATCGGCGTTCGTCGCGGACTCCGCCGTCGGGTCCGTCGTCGGCTTCCAAGTCCCAGTGATCTCTGAGCCAACGGCACCGACCGCCGCCGTGGTACCCCCCGCCGACTCTCAGTAACAGCCGAGACAGTTGGTAGCGTGGGCTGGTGGAACATTCCCTTGTTGAAGATTCAGTAGTAGCGCTCAGTCAGGTCTTGGATCACAAATCCGATGGTGTGCAGCGAGTCGGCCAGACCCAAATGGTCGAGGCGGTTGCTACGGCGATCAGCGGTCGGACCCATCTGGTCGTAGAAGCCGGGACCGGCACGGGCAAATCGTTGGCGTATTTGATTCCTGCGGTGTTGTCAGGGCAGCGCATCGCCGTTGCCACTGCAACCAAGTCGCTGCAGAACCAGTTGGCAGATGCCGACCTTCCGTTCCTTGCGGAACACCTAGGTGTTCCGGTTTCTTGGTCTGTGGTCAAGGGCCGTCAGTCATACGTCTGTATGGCCAAGCTCGTCGAGCGGATGGGGCCGAATCTCGACGGCGGCACGCAATTGCTCGACGAAGACAGCGCAGACCTGGATGTGATCGCTGAGTGGGTTCGGGCGGGGGGCACGGGCGACCGTGACGACTTGCCAACGACGGTTCCCGACGATCTGTGGCGACACGTCTCGGTGTCGGGTATGGAATGCCCCGGCAAGAAGCAGTGCCCGCAGGGGAGCAAGTGTTTTGCCGAGGCGGCACTGGAGGCGGCCCGAGATTCCCAGATCACCATCACCAATCACCATCTCTACGCATTGCATATGGCAGCAGGGCGTCGCATCCTGCCTGATCACGATGTCGTGGTGTTCGATGAGGCGCACAAACTCGAGGCGGCGTCCTCAGCGGCCTTCGGTGTTGATGTTGGCGGGGGCCGGCTCGTCGCATTTGCCAACAACGCACAACGTTTGGTTGCTCCTTCGCAACGTGACCAGTTGCTGGGCGAGGTTCGGAGCTTGGCCTCCCGGCTCGGCGGGGAGGTTGAGCTGTTACCCGAAGCGAGGTTAAACCCAGCTGCTGGGGCCTTGGGGGAGGCGATCCTCGGTGGCATTCGAGCCGTGGGCCAGACGCTGCGGGCGCTACCCAATACCGATGAACATGCTCCGCAAGCAGGCCCCATTGCCAGGGTGAAAGCGCAAGGGGGTCACATTCAGGCGGATTTCGGAATGGCTCTTGATATGCCCCAGGGCTACGTCGCGTGGGCCGAGCCGATCCGGCGGGTGGTTCGGGTAGCTCCGATCACGGTCGACGATTCAATCGCCGCAAATCTGCTGGTCCACCACCCGACCATCATGACCAGCGCCACCTTGACCACCGGCGGCTCGTTTATACCATTGGCCCGCCGACTTGGGTTGACGGCTGAGGCGATCCCCGATGACCCAGCTGCTTTCGACGTTGAGGACCCGCTGTCGCGGACCTATGAAGGGCTGCGAGTCGAAGGCAGCTTCGAGTACGCCACCCAAGGTCTGTTGTACGTGGCGTCTCAATTGCCCGACCCACGAGAAGACCAGTGGAGCGCCGCAGCTGGTGCGGAAATGAGATCCTTGGTCGAGGCCGCAGGCGGACGGGCGCTGGTGCTGACAACCAGCTACCGGATGCTCAAAGTTGCCGCGGATGCCCTCAAAGGGGCTCCCTTCGAGGTGCTGGTGCAGGGTGAGATGCCAAAGCGGCAGCTGATTTCACGCTTTGCCGAGACTGAGACCGCCACACTGCTGGCAACCATGGGCTACTGGGAAGGCATCGACGTGCCGGGGCCCTCGCTATCGCTGGTCGTTATCGACCGCATCCCTTTTCCCCGCCCCGACGACCCCTTGATGCAGGCAAGACGAGACGCTGTCGTCGCCAAGGGCGGCAGTGCCTTCGACGAAGTAGACCTACCGCACGCGACTGTGTTGCTCGCTCAGGGGTCGGGACGACTCATTCGCAACGAGGGCGACACGGGTGTCATCGCCATTTTGGACCGGAGGCTCACCGCGATGCGATACGGCCAGCGGATTCTGCGGTCGCTGCCCCGGCTGCTGCGAACCTCGGACAAAGAGAGAGCGGTTCGGTTCCTGGCCGAGGTATCTGCGGCCCGCGCCGAGCAGTAGATTGGTCCGATGGAACGGGAGAGAGCCAAGGAAGTCCTGCTGTCGTGCTTTGGAGCTGCGGTAGCCGCTGTAGACCCGGAACAGGCGGTGGCCCGGGACCTTCAGATTCCACAGGTAGCGGGCCGAATCGTCATTCTCGCCCTTGGCAAGGCCGCACCAGCGATGACCAGGGGAGTGGCAGCAGCCCTGGCCGCAGATGAACTCGAAGGCATTGCTGTCAGCAACCACCGCGACCACGTGCCGCCCGGGATCGATTTGAGAATCAGTAGCCACCCAGTCCCCGATGAATCCAGCCTCGAGGCGGGACGGGCGCTGCTCGACCTTGCCGATAGCTTGACCGAAGAGGACCTTGCGATTGTGCTGATTTCGGGCGGCGGATCGGCGTTGGCGGAGGTACCGGTGCCGGGAGTCTCCCTCGCCGACATCGCCGCGACCAATGAACTTCTGTTGCGGTCCGGTGCCGACATCGTGCAGACGAATACGGTTCGACGCAGACTGTCGGTATTTAAGGGTGGGGGGTTGGCCGCGGCGATTGCCCCGGCCCGCTCAGTGACTCTCGTTGTCTCGGATGTCGTTGGCGACGCCCCCATGACCATTGCGTCCGGGCCAACGGTCGCTGCGGACGAACCAGCGGAGGCGGCCCGCGGTGTTGTTGCCAGCCTCTCCCTCGAAAGTCTGCTCCCGGTGTCCGTGATGGCGGCGTTGCAACAGGCACCGGTTCATCCGGCAGTGCCCGAGGAACAAGCTCTCAAGGTCATCGCCAGCGGTGCGGTCGCAGCCAACGGTGCGGCACGGGCTGCGGAAGGTCTCGGGTTTGGTGCCACGGTTGTAGATACCAGGCTGACCGGGGATGCGGCCGCGGCCGCCGGTGAGGTTTTGCAGCGAAGCGGATTCGGTGTCTCCATATTCGCAGGCGAGACGACAGTGCTCGTTACCGGCGAGGGGCAGGGTGGTCGCAATCAGGAGGCAGCATTGGTGGCGGCTACGTTGATCGAAGGGCTTCCCGGCGTCCACTTTCTTGCAGCAGGGACCGATGGCCGCGACGGCACCACGATCGGTGCGGGAGCCTACGTGGACGGGGACACGGTGCGACGCTGTCGAGAGGTAGGGCTTGACGTCAACGACGTGCTCGACCGGAACGACTCCGGCACCTTGTTTGCCGCGATTGGCGATCAGATTGTCACCGGCCCAACCGGGACCAATATCGGTGATATCTGGCTTGTGTTCCGCTCGGAGTGACGGCAGGTCGTAGTATTTGGTGATGGAACTCACTGACGGGGAAGCACGAGTCCTGGGATGTCTGATCGAAAAGGAAATGACAACCCCCGACTACTACCCGATGACGATCAACTCGCTTGCAAGCGCATGCAATCAGAAGTCGAATCGATCGCCGGTCGTTGACTACACCGATACCGAGGTGACCGAAGCGGTCGACAGCCTTCGCCATCGGGGTCTGGCCCGCACCGTTCACGGGAAGGGCGATCGCTCCCTCAAGTACAAGCATGTCGCAGGGGAGATCCTCAAAATCACCCGGCGGCAAACTGCTCTGTTGGCCGTTTTGCTTCTTCGTGGAGAGCAGACGCTTGGAGAGCTCCGCAATCGGACGGGCAGGTACGTCGAGTTCGCCGATCTCGATGATGTGGCGGTCGAGTTGGCCTCGCTTGCGGCTGCCGAAGAGCCGCGGGCTGAGATGTTGATGCGTCGCCCCGGCGAGAAGGAATCGCGGTATCGCCATCTGCTCGGTGCGGCAGGCGTTGAGACCGAGCAATCCGATTTCCCTCTTGCTGATGAAGGTGATGAAGACCATGGCCGGGTCGCTGAGTTGGAGTCCGAGTTGGCGGTTCTGCGGGACCGGGTCACCCGGATGGAGCGCGAATTGGGTCTGGACTAGTAGTCAGCCTGGTCGACAACAACGCCGTGCGATCGTAGGTACCCCACGTCGGTGTCGAAGGCCAGCGGTGGGAGAGCGTCAAGAGGGAAGAATGCTGCTTCATCAGCATCGTCACCAGCCTGCAAGTTGCCGCCGGTAACGGTACCGGCGAACCAGATCCCTACCGTCAGTTTGGCCGGATCGTGGAAGTTCGAGGCGACCCAGACGACTTCACCTACGTCGGCCCTCAGGCCGGTTTCCTCGCGGAGCTCCCGGGCGGCAGCATCTCGAACGTCTTCTCCGTAGTCGACGTACCCGGCGGGGATTGCCCATAGTCCTGACTTGGTGGCGCGCGGCCCCCTCTTAATCAGCAGGAGGTGCCCTTCATCGTTCCAGACGACAACCGCGGCGCCGACCCCCGGGTTGCGAAAATGGACGTAGCCGCACTCGGGGCATTGTTTTCTGGTCCGCCCGGCGACCGAGGCCGACTCCAACGTCGTCGCACAGCGAGGGCAGAACGTGAATTCTCCAGGCCAGTCGTGTGTGTGCACAGCGCCAGTGTCCCACAGGAGGGCAGTGCGATCAGACGACCTCGAACTCGACTGTTGCCGCCCGATCGTCAAGGCTTGGCTCGGTCTGGAGGGGTAGCCGGAAGTCGAATGTCGTCCAACCATCGACGCGGTGATATGACAGGTCGCCATTCATCAGGCGTGCCAGCGATCGCGAGATGGTCAGACCGAGGCCAAGGGATCCTGGCTGGGTCCCCGGATCATGGGCGCTTTCGTAAGGAGCGAAGATCCGTTCCTGGTCGCTTTCAGGGATGCCGTCACCGTTGTCGCTGACCCGAATGTGCGCCGACTCGCCATGGATCTGGGAGGCGACGTGAATCTGGTGTCCTCCGTAGCGCTGGGCATTGGTGATCAGGTTGCGCAGGATCTGGCGAACCCTGCCATCGTCGGCGATCACGGTCGCATCCGGACCGGCAACAACGATGTGGTGGGCAGTCCCCGCGGTGGACTCGACGACCCTGGTGATCAGCGGTCGGAGAAGTACCGATCCCGGCACGATTGTCAGCGACCCCATTTGAGCGCGGGCAGCGGTGAGGAGATCCTCGACGAGGTTGGTGAGGTCGGCTGCCTCGTCGGCGATTGATTTCAGCATCGAGTCTTCGTCTTCGTCGCTGAAGTCGTACCGGTTGTCTCTCAGCATTTCGGCGAATCCGAGAACCCCCGTCAGTGGGGTCCGTAGCTCGTGGCTTACCGCGGCGATGAGCTGGTCCTTGGACCGGATGAGTATCTGCTTTTCAGCGATCTCGTTCTGGAGCTGTTCGATAACGCGGGCCCGTTCCAGGGTGAGACTGGCGTGGTTGGCGATGGTGTCGAGCAGTTCGAGATCGGCAGTGGAGAATCGTTTTGCGATCCCGGTGCGGCCGGCAACGACGAGTACACCGATGCTGCCATCGCCATGGCGGACGGGAGAGATCATCCCGGTTGAGGTTTTCCCTCCGAGAGCAATCCGTAGTTGGCTGTCTCGTGTCTCTGGTCCGAACTTACGAGCACCCTTGCTGTCTTGCGAGATATCGAAGAGGCCGGCAACCTCTACCACCGGCATCCGGCGTTGCGACGGGCTTTGACCTGCGGAGAACCCGAGGAAGGAGGCGTCGCAATCTGCCGAGTCGGCGAGAATGATCTCCCCGCGCTCGGCTCTGAGAATCGAGACGGCTTCGCGCAGCGTCACCACGGCGATGTCGCGGCTTCCGAACGTCCCATCCACCTGGTTGGTGAATTCATACAGTGAGCTCAAATCGTCGTGGCGGCGGCTGAGAGCTCCAAAGGCTCGGAACAGCATGAAGAACAGCGCCATCGCCGCTGCCAGAAGCAGGGTCGCTTGTGGCTCGTAGTCAACGACCACGACTGCGATCGTTCCAACAAAGCCAACCGCGATGCTGATCAACGATCCGACCGAGAATGATCGAATGATCTCGGCAAGCCGCCGGCGCCGATCGCTCCAGGCGATGACAATGTCAACCAGAGCCGCGGACACGGTCACCGCCACGGCAATTGCAGCCATTGTCGCAAGCCACCCCTGGGGCGAGGCGGGTGACGCCGTGCCCAGTACCGTGCGGTAGGTCGCCAGGGCAACTGTTGTTTCCAGCGTGAACAATGCAAGGTTGAAGGTCAGTTTGACGGGCGGTTGACGGCGGGCAGCCAATACCAGGGTCCCCGCGATCGCTCTCCCGACGACGACTGCGCCGGGAGCTGCCATGGCGAGACCTAGGACCAACGGGATCTCGCTCATCGAGATCGTGTGCGAATCGCGCTGCACGGGTAGGTGCACCGTCATCGACTCGGCCAAGATGAATCCAACGGCCAGCATCCACCAGGTGAGCTGGGTGTCGACGGAGAGGGGGCCCTTCCCCCAGAGAGCTGTCCAATAGAGGGCGGCCGCGGTGATGAGCATTCCCGCGGTGAGAATCGGAACTGCCCACACAGAGCGAGGGTGGTGGATTGCGGCCGCAACCTTGTCCATTTCGGCCGACGCGGTCTCCACCTGATCCGACGTTCCGTCAACGATGGCGTCAATCACACCGACGACCGCGGCAGAACTCTCGATGGTGCGTTCAGGAGGATCGAGGATCTCTGGCATGTCCTGACCGCCAGGTGGTGGCTGTGTCACTATCTCTTTTCTCGGCAATTGAGCCGGTAGACCTTGATGGCTATTCACACTCATTTCCTGTGCCTAGTCCGACTAGTCACATTGAGGGTCGGCTTATTGATCTCAAGGATTCGAAAGCCAAATGCCGATCGCTGTAGTTAGAGAAGTATTCACGAAATAGGAGGTTGCACGGGTGCTGACCACGGATGTACTGCCGAGATTGAACAAGCGTGTGGTTGGTCTGGTTGTTGCCATGGCACTGGCGCTGTCACTTGCCTTTGCTGCCATCGGCAATAGCTGGACAGCGACCGCTGCCCCGGACTTCCCCTCGGGCTCCGAGGTTGTCGCCGAGGACAGCCTCGACCTGGCAGGCCCCTCATGGACTTGGTTCCGCATGGAACTTCCCCCGGTTGACACACTTGGTACAAGCTGGTCGTAGCGAACAATTGAAACGCATGCTGTTGTGGTCGGACGATTGTCCGGCCACAACTACGTCCACGTTCGCCCGCTGCTTTGCGGGTAGTGTGCGTCCATCGAGCAAGGGGTGAGAGTTGAGTGGTGAAACCCGAATGGTCCCTTACGATCAACCGCGACGTCCGGTCGCGGAGATCGCGGAGCGCGCTAGTGAGTTCTACAACTTGCTGAACACACGTCGCAGTGTCCGTGCGTTTTCCACTGATCCTGTTCCGCAACGGATCGTGGAATTGGCGATTCAGACGGCATCGACCGCACCATCGGGCGCAAATCGGCAACCGTGGACGTTTGCACTGGTCGGTGATCCCATCGTGAAATCGAGGATCCGCAAGGCTGCTGAGGCGGAGGAGTCTGATAACTACGAGGGCGGGCGGCTGCCCGCTGAGTGGCGACTGGCTCTTGAGCCGCTTGGCACCGGATCCAGCAAGCCCTACCTGGAGGACGCCCCGTGGCTCGTCGTGCTTTTTGAGCAGCGGTACGGCATCGATTCCCAAGGCGAGACGGTCAAGAACTACTACGTCAAGGAGAGCGTTGGCATCGCAGCCGGGATCTTTGTTGCTGCGATCCATCAGATGGGTTTGGTCACGTTGACCCATACCCCAAGCCCCATGGCATTCCTATCGAGGATCCTCGACCGTCCCGAGAACGAACGGCCCTTTGCGCTATTCCCAGTTGGATACCCGGCCGCCGACTGCACCGTCCCTGACTTGAAGCGCAAGTCGCTCGACGAAATCGTCGTCCACCGCTAATGACCCCGAACACTTCTCTCGAGAATCCGCAGGCGTTCTCGCTTTGGTGAGGGCGGGACCGTGCCGATAGGTCGGAATAACGTTCGTCCGATTGGTCAGTCTTGCAGCAGGTCTATCACCCGTCTTCGTCGCCCGAAAGTGGCTTGTTTCGCGCCTTCTTCGACCATGCCCATATCCCTCTTCTGGTAGTTGACGAGGAACTGTGTGTAATCGAGGCCAACGATGCAGCCCACGACATTTTGGCCATCGATCCGGGTGGCGACGGTCCTATCCATCTGCTCAGCGGGTTCTGGAGAGTGAGCGCAACCGCGGTAATGCGGATGATCGAAGCGGTTCGCCGTGAAATTCCGGTGGCAGCAGTCTCGGCTCGGACATCCTCGGATCTGCTCGTGGAGGTAGATGCGTTCGTGATCGATGAAGGGGATGTTTTCATGATGGGCGTCGTCATCGCCGACAGGTCGAGCGTCGATGATGCACAGCGAAGGCTCAAAGATCAGGAAGAGCGTTACCGGTCCCTCTTTGAGTGGGCCCCTGTCGCCATGCGTGAGGAAGACTTCACCGCAGTTGGCGCTTGGCTCGATCGGCTACGCGCCGAGGGTGTCACCGATCTAGCCGACCATATGGACAGTCACCCCCAGGATGTCGAGCGGGCGATCATGAGCATCCGCACCAGTCGGGTCAACGCAGCAACCGTCGAGTTGCTCAAGGCGCCCTCCGTGCTGACGGTCTTGCGTGGCTTCCATTCGTACGAGCTGACCCCGCAGGTCTTGGATGCGTTCAAACAGCAGTTCATGACCCTGTGGAATGGAGGAACTGATCACAAGGCTGACTACGTTGGGGTCAACTTCGTCGGGCAGCCCTTTGAGTGCCGTCTCCGCTGGACGGTGCCCCGGACCACACGGGGGCGAGATCTGTCACGGGTCGCTGTCTCGTTGCTCGATCTAACCCAACTCCGTGCCACCGAGCGCCGCCTGGAGCGTCTTGTCGCCGACAAGGACCGCTTCATCGCCAGTGTCTCGCACGAGTTGCGGACTCCGCTGTCGGCAGTCTTTGGATTGTCTGAGGAATTGTCCACAAACTGGGACAGGTTCGAGGAAGCGGAGCTACGAGAGCTCATAGGTCTCGTAGCAGCACAATCAGCCGACCTAGCTCTGCTGGTCGAAGACTTGTTGGCAGCCGCCAACCTTGACGCGGGCCGGGTCAGTATCAATGCCGAAGCCGTAGATCTGGGCAGCATTGCTGCCAAGGCTATTTCGGATTGTCGCCGCTCCAATCCCGGTCTCCAGGAGATCGAGGTTTCTGGTGAGTCGAAGGATGCCCTTACCGATCCAGCGCGGACACGGCAGATCGTCAGAAACCTGATAACCAATGCGATCCGCTACGGAGGCGAAGAGATATCGATTGAAATCGGCGGTACAGACTCTCCATACGTCGCAGTTGTTGACGATGGGGAAGGTGTTGCCCCCGAGCATCGTGAGGCCATCTTTGTCCCATACTTCCAGGCGGGAGACGGCGACCGCATATTGGGCTCGCTCGGACTGGGTCTTTCGATATCGAGGGAATTGGCGCGTCGGATGGGCGGCGATCTGAGCTATGACTACCGCGATGGTCACAGCATCTTTCAATTGGATGTCCCGGCCACCTAGAGCTGCATGGCGGTACGGCTACCATCGGTGGTTCAGCCAATCGGGAGTCTGCAACGTGTTTGATCTTGCCCAGGCCGCGGTGGAAGGTGCTCTCGCCGCTGGTGCCCAGTACGCCGATGCTCGGGTCGTTGTTTCCAAGAACCAATCGATAGCCGTCCTCAATCAGGAGCCGCAGTCGATTGACCAGGCGGAGCGAGCAGGAGTCGGGGTGCGGGCGCTTACGGGATCGGGGTGGGGCTTCTACGCAACCTCGGATATGTCCACCGCAGCCGCCCGCCGCGCCGGCGAGCAGAGTGCGGCAATTTCCCGTGCCTCTGCCTCGGTGCCCGGTCCAGATATGCCGCTCGCTGACGTTCCGGTTGTTGAGGCATTCTATGAGACCCCCCACGAGGAAGATCCGTTTTCGGTCCCCATCTCGGAAAAGGTGGACCTGCTGGTTGCGGTTACCAAGACCATGCAAGAGGTCGACGGTATCGCCCTTGCCAGTGGCAACCTCTCGTTCTGGGACACCGATAAGTGGTTTGTCTCCTCGCAGGGGCACCGGATCCACCAGCACCTCTTGGAGTCAGGCGGCGGTTATGACGCCACGGCTCTTGGGGAGAAAGAGACCCAGCGGCGGTCCTATCCACAGTCGTTTGGTCAGTTCGAAACGGGTGGCTACGAGGCCGTACGTCGCTGGGACTACGAAGGAAACGCGGGCCGAATCGCCCAGGAGGCAGCTGCACTGCTCACTGCTCCTGCTCTCGAGGAGGGCGAGAAGTCGCTGATTCTCGAAGGGTCGCAGCTGGCGCTACAGATCCATGAATCGGTTGGTCACGCTATCGAGCTCGATCGCATCCTCGGCTGGGAAGCTGCCTTTGCCGGCACTTCTCATCTCGAACTCGAGAAACTGCGTACCCACAAGTACGGCTCCCCACTGATGAATATCACAGCAGATGCGACGTTGCCGGGTGCTCTGGGTACCTTTGGCTTCGACGACGAAGGAACACCCGCCCAGCCGGTCGACATTGTCAAAGAGGGCATCTGGGTCGGGGTGCTGTCCGGTCGTGACTCTGCCTCGATCGCTGGCTTGCCACCGGGGGGCATGGTGAGAGCCGACGGATACAACCGATTGCCGATGGTGAGGATGACCAACGTTGGGATTCTTCCCGGCGATTCCAGCCTCGAAGAGATCATCGCCGACACAAAAGACGGCGTATACATGGCGACGAATCGGTCGTGGTCGATCGACGACAGACGTCTCAATTTTCAGTTCGGTTGTGAAATCGGATGGGAAGTGAAGAACGGCGAGCTAGGTCGCATGGTCAAAAACCCAACCTACACCGGGATCACACCTCAGTTTTGGGGTCAGCTGGACAAACTGGCGGGCGGTGACGAGTGGGTCCACTGGGGCACCCCCAATTGTGGAAAGGGACAGCCGATGCAGGTTGCCCACACCGGACACTCGGCGGCACCCGGGCGTTTTGCCACGGTAAGAGTGGGGGTGCGGGCATGAGCCGGACTATCGAGCTTGCCAGCCATGTGCTCGACCACGTCGCTGATCGGGCTGAGGCGGAGATTGTTGTATCGGGCGGCGAGTCAGCCCTGACTCGGTTTGCCAACTCGTTCATCCATCAGAACGTTGCTGATGAGGGCTACGAGATAGCGTTGCGGGTTGCGGTTGACGGTCGAGTCAACGCGGCGACGACTACCAGTCTGGAGAACCTCGACGGTTTTGTCGATGACACCATCGGGATCGCCTCGCTGCAGATGGTTGATGAGGGCTGGCCGGGGCTCACTCCGCCACTGGACGTTGTGGACCCCAAGCACTTCGACGAAGCCACGGCTGCGGCCTCGCCAGCCGAGCGGGCGTCAAAGGTGGCTGATTTTGTTGCGGCTGGGCCCGGCATGCGGGCCGCCGGATACTGTGAAACGGTTGGGCACGACGTTGCTTTTGTCAATACAACGGGGCACCGAGCGTTTGGTCGCTACACCAGGGCCAGCCTCGATGGGATTCAACAGATCGATGGTGCCGCTGGCTCGGGACATGCCACCTCGCAGCGAATCGGTGATATCGATGGAACTGCGGTTGGTTCGCTGGCAGCCGATCGTGCCAAGCAAGGTTTGGATGCATTCGATCTGAAGCCGGGCGAGTACGAGGTCGTTCTGGCTCCGGAGTGCGTCGCAACCATTGCGATGTTCCTGGCGTACTACGGCTTCAACGGCAAGAGCCATGCAGAAGGGCAGTCGTTTGTCGACGTTGGCAAGAAGCAATTTGATGCTTCGATCAACCTCTATGACGACGCCACCGACCTTCGTGCTCTGGGGGTGGGGTTCGATGCGGAAGGTACCCCAAAGCACCGGCGCGACCTCATCAATGCTGGCGTCAGCAAGGGCATCGCTCACGACCGACGTACTGCAGCCAAGGCTGGGGCGCACCCAACTGGTCACGGTGATCCTGGGTCGGAAGTGTGGGGTCCGCTACCCACCGCGGTGTTCCTTGAGCAAGGCGATGTTCGTGTTGACGAGATGATTGCATCGGTCGATAGAGGCCTATACGTCGCCACCTTCAACTACTGCCGAGTCCTGGATCCCAAGACGCTGGCGGTTACCGGTCTCACCAGGAACGGCACCTTCATGATTGAGAACGGCAAGATCACAGGTGCGGTCACGAATATGCGTTTCACCCAGTCGTTCGTGGAGGCCCTCGAGCAGGGTCAGGTAGAGGCCATCGGGAACGACGCCCGGTTCGCCGACTCGGAGTTCGGCCCCGGGATGATGCACGTTCCCAGCCTGCAGCTGGAGGGTTGGAACTTCACCGGGGGAGCTGGTGGATAACGATGTGGTCGCACAAGGACAAGCTGGTACCGATCGCCGAATTCGCCGATCGTGCGATTGCTGAGGATGCCTGGGCCGTTCTGGAGGAGGCGGAGATTCCCGCCAACGTCCTCACCGAGCCGGGCGCTTTTGGTACCCCGGTTTTGCATCGGATTGAAGTGGAGCGGGCCAACGTGCCAACTGCTCAGGCATTGATCGCTCATTTGGTCAAAAAAAAGAACGGTCCGACCTAAGTCGGACCGTTCTTTGGTAGCTCTGATCAGTGGCTGTGCTCGTGCTCGTGGTCGTGCTCGTCCGAGTTCTCCTCGATCTCACTACGTACCGAATCCATGTCAAGACCCTGGGCCTGGGTGATGAGGTCCTCGAGTGCGTTCTCGGGGAGCGCCCCTGGCTGCGAGAAGATGCCGATTTTCTCGCGGAAGATCATCAGCGTCGGGATCGAGCGGATCTGGAAATACGAAGCCAGTTCCTGCTCGGCCTCAGTGTCAACCTTGGCGAAGACAACACCGTCATACTTCTCAGACACCTTCTCATATGTCGGTGCAAAGCTCTTGCACGGTCCGCACCATTCGGCCCAGAAATCAACGAGGACGATGTCGTTGTTGAGGACTGTCTATTCATAAGTGTCTTTTGTTAGGTTGACTGTTTCCATGGATCTCACTCCGGGTTTTTTTGATCGGTCCCAGACTTAACGAATAAGGATTCGTGAATATTCCCGCGTGTCAGCGATTTTGTTGGGAGG
>JASJHC010000377.1:0-2857 GCA_033791245.1 Acidimicrobiia bacterium
GACGCCAGGGTCACCAAAGAGGCGAAGACCCTAATTGGCGCCGGACACGACGTCACTGTCGTGGCAATTCACGTACCAAACAAGACCGCCGAACGTGAGACAACGGCTGACGGTATCCACGTCGTTCGGGTCAGTCGGCTCAGTTTTGGCCTCGGAACGCTAAACAAGTTTGCTGCTCGATACGCTGGCTCAATTGAGACCCGGCATGCCCGGTTGACCGGGGAAGCGGTCGATGAAGACCGCGCCCGAGAACTGGGGCAGTGGATGCCGACGTCGACTGCCACCCCAAGCGACGAAGTTGCCGTCATCGTCGATGACACTCCAGCGTCGAGGGCGGGTTTCTTCGCCAGCCTGTGAAAACAGACGACGACCCCGCTCCTCCGGTTCTTGGCCAAGGCAGCTCGATTCAGTTTCAAGTCAGTGCGTTTCCTCGTTGGCAAGCAAGGGCGGGCCTTGAAGACGTGGGCAATCAACAAACGGATGATCGAAATTGGTCTCGCTCAGTCGGCCGACGTGTACCACTCTCACGATCTCAACACGTTGTACATCGGGGCTATGTGCAAGAAGCGGACGAAGGCCAGATTGGTCTACGACTCTCACGAGCTTCAGACAGAACGCAACCGGATGACCAAGTGGTGGCGTCGCTGGGCAGCATGGAACGAAAAGAAGTGGCTGCCCTACGCCGACGCCATGATCGTCGCCTCACCTTCGTGGATCGGCATCAACCGCAAAAAGTACGGGAAGGTCCCGGACCCGTCGGTGAGCATCATCAACACCCCGGCCCTGGAGATCATCGACAAGCCTGAGGATCTGCGCGGCGAGCTCGGTCTATCCCCCGACGTGCCCATCCTCTTATACCAAGGGTCAATCCAGGAGAACCGTGGCATCGAGCCGGCGATCGATGCGATCACTCTGCTGGATGATGCTGTGTTGGTGGTGGTTGGCTATGGATACTATCGCCCGGTGCTGGAGGCTGAGGTCCGCAAGAGAGGACTCACCGATCGTGTGAAGTTCTTTGGACCGATCCCCAACGATGAACTACTGGGCTGGACCGCAGCTGCCGACATCGGCCTGTGCAACATCGTGAACTCATCGCTGAGCTATTACACATCGTTGCCCAACAAGCTCTTTGAGTACATCATTGCCGGCATCGCCGTAATCGGTTCTGATTCACCGGAGATTGGGCGGATCGTGCAGGAAGAAGGCGTCGGCGAGGTGGCTGACCCGATCGATCCTGAGGATCTCGCTAGGGCAACCCGAACCATCCTCGCTGACATCGACCGATATCGCGCGGCAACCAAGCCAGCCGCACAGAAGTACAACTGGGCGATCGAAGAGCAGAAGCTGCTCGGGATCTACTCTCGGTTCTAGAGGCCCAATGCTCGCACAAAGAACGACGCCATCTCTGCCCTAGTCAACGACCGTTCGGGACAGTAGTTCGTGTTGTCAGGCGGGTTGCAGCCAAACGTGATCTGGTGGTTGGCCATTGCATTGATCGATGGCTCAAATCGAGTGCCGTCGTCATCGCCGAAAAAGTCCACCTCGTCGGGGTTGTCGTAGCCATAGGCACGCACAAACAATTCTGCGAGCTCATCACGAAGTAGCGGCGTGTCGGGGCAGTAGTCGACGTCGTTACATCCAAATGCGATACCTGCCTCTGCCAGCGCATCGATATCGTCGGCAAAGATGCTTTCGGTATCGTCGGCGAAGTAGTCAGTCTCGGTAGCCGGAAGGTCGAGATCACGGCGTAAGAAGGCAGCCATTTCGCCACGCGAAATCTCGCGCTGCGGACAATACTGATCATTTAGCGGCGGGTTGCATCCCTTGGTTATTCCGGACTCGAAGAGTTTGTCGATATCGTCTTGATGCACCGAGGACTCGTCGTCGCGGAATTGCCCTACATACGGGTTCTGTCCGGCCGATTCCAGCGGCGCCTCGATCTTGATGGCAGCATCCACATGTGGAGTGGGATCAACAACGACCCCACCTGGCTCATGGATCTCAAAGTGGAGGTGAGACCCGGTCCACTCTGCGTTGCCGCTGTCGCCCACCCAGCCGATCAGCTGACCGGCGAAGACGTGTGCTCCGGACTCGATCCCCTCGGCAAATCCAAAGCCTTGGCCATCGTCGGTTCCTGGAGTGTCATTGTTGAGATGGACGTACCAGGACTCCCAACCGTCGTCGTGTTGGAGCGCCATCGAGCAGCAATCGTCTCCGATGGTGTCATGTATCCAGCCAACAGTTCCATCGGCAACGGCTATGACCGGGATCATCTTCTCGGCCATGATGTCCACGCCATGATGTAGGCGTCCCTCAGAGCGGGGAGCCAGATACGTGTTGGTGTAGTGATTCTCACCGATAACCGGGAAATACATCGAGGACCCATAGATCTCGTCTTCTTGAGACTGAGCTCGAGCTTCGGGTGCCGTCGTGCCCGGCGAGACCAGCGCTCCCGCCACAAGCACAAGCGCGAGCGTTGCTCGCATCATGCCGTTCATTTGACTTCTCTCATTCGCTTCTGGGACTGCTACGCCACAGAAGCGTCGGCGACTAGGTGGGAGGGTTTTACCCCTCTCGGGAAGCGGAGCCCCTTGTGCCCGTTTCCCGAACCACCTATATCGGCATCCGATGGAGAAATCTTAAATTGGTGTGGGGGCTAGCTCACATCGACGTCGATGTAGCGGGGGACGACCTCGAGCCAGACTTTCCCTTGAGGAACGGTGAACTGAGCTCCAGTCTCGTCAAGAAAGACCCAACCATCGGACTGTGCCGCCCGCAGCCATTGTCCAACTTTGACCTCGCCGCCGTGGAACACCATCACCTCTCCGAAGCCAATGACATCGAAAGTTGGTACATC
>JASJHC010000378.1:0-5864 GCA_033791245.1 Acidimicrobiia bacterium
AAGAAGAGCGGTTGCGAGTGGAGCAGTCCCTATCCACTGCACTACTGGTCTACTTCCTCACTCCCCACACGTCACTCCACCCAGAATGCTCGTGATGACGTCAGCGTCCCCCTGACCCGTCGTGTAGCCGAACAACTGGGAGTCACGAGATGGATCGTCGTCGACCCACCAGACCCCAGCGATCGGATCCCATGGGCTCTCGTCAATCTCGATGGTTGGGTACATCGACCGGGCCGCTGCCAGATTCGTCCCGACCGTCATCCCCGGCTCTGTTGCGAGAACGACGTCGCCGCCGTAGTAGTCGTACCCGAACAGGTGCTCCCCGCCGGCAGGCTTGTGACTCGTCGTGGCCTTGGTGAACAGCAGGGTGAAGGCGTGACCGAACCCGGTCGGGCTCACACCCCATTGGACACCGCGCACCTCCGGCGGTGGACAGGTCCCGAACTCACTGAACGAGTCCACCCAGCCCGTGTCACGGTCGGAAGGACCGAGAACTTCTGTTGCATAGGCGATGGCCTCGTCCGGCGTCGCCCCGAATGCGACCCCACCGATGCCGTCGGATTCCAGGATGAGCGGCGGAATCGTCGTAGTCGTGGAAGAGGTGGTTGTTGTCGATGCCGTTGTCGTGGTCGACGGCTCCGTTGTCGTTGACGCTTCGCTCGTGGTTGTCTCCTCCAGCGAGCTCGTGGTCGTCACTATGGTGCCGGTTGGGAGTGTCGTCGTCTCCAACGCCTCATCGTTCCCACCGAGGGAACGAAACAGCAGGATCACGATGACCACCAGCAACATGCCACCGATGACACCAAGGACAACTGCCAGGACCCGAGATCTCTGTTCTGCCATGGAGACAGACTAAGGGACGTGTTGCCGATTTCCGGCTACCGGTGTTGCTGTCTCCGAATTGCACGAGCAGAAGCAGCGATTCCTTGCCTTGAGCGAAGAAGAGCAGCGGGCGTTTCTCGCAGACAAGATCGGGAGCAAGGTGCCAGAGGAGAAGCTGGCCGAAATCCAAGACGCGGTGATCTCCGCGGTCAACGGCCGGGGCTAAGCGTGCGGGAACCGGTCAAGCTCCAGATCGTCGATTATCTGACGCATCCGCTGGCGGGTGCCTCTGCCGACCGGCATCCCGACGCCGTCCGCAATTCGATTCATCATCTCGAAATTACCGGTAACGGCGGCAGCATCAACGGCAGCAGCCGTCCCCAGCATCTCCACGACAGCGGTGCGGGTTTGCCCGATGCCACGACCGCTAAGGATGGCGTCGACGTAGTCGAGAAGCAGGCGACCTCCCGGTACAAGTGGATCGACGGATCGTTGCGAAATGGCGATGAGGTTCACTTGGCCCTTGGTTTCCTCGATGCTCCAACTGAGCATTCCGACATGGGCAAGCGTTCAGAAGAAACACTCGTTGATCGCTGAGGTACGCCCTGCGACCAGTTCCATCTGAGCGCGGCTGAGACCACGTTGGATCGCTGGGTCGCTCATCTCTTGGTAGGAGAGATACATCGGGCCGTGCAGAGTTTCCAGCGCCTCCATCTCGGCGGGAACCGCCGACAGGGACGTCGGTATGGTCGGTGGTCCGACCATTGGAACCCACGCCTTGGTCTTAGTGGCCCGAAGCTCGGGCACGGTGCGGCTCGGTGACCCTGGTTGGGGCGTCGGCAACGGCTCGAGCTTGAGCTCTAACCCACGATGAAATGTGTCTATGGCGGTGGTCATTGCTACCACCGCCACCAGTTCTACGTACCGGTTGGTGTCGAGACCCTGCGCCTCCCACGAAACAATCGAGTCTTCGGTGACTGCGGCGGGGGCCTTCCCAAGGGTTGCCGCAGCGTGCTGTGCCGCGGCTGGCAAGGCCGAGTCGGTGGAGGTGTGATCTGCGTATGCGTTGCGTGCAACCCCCGCCAGCGCCACCCTCTCGGACCCGGTCCACCAGGTGCCCGGTGCGGCCAGTCTGTGCCATGCACCACGAAAAGCGACTGCCAGATCCTCGCGGATTGGGATTGTCGAGTTAGTGAAGTCGAACATGGTGAGGAAGCCTACTTACCGTAAATCGGGCGTGTCCTGAATGAAGTTCGAGAACGTCGCCGTCGACGACTCGGTGGTCGGGTCCAACCTGTTGGCCATCAAAGCTTGCGGCTCCCCATACCCTGGCGAACTTGAGGCCATGGGCGACGTCCTTGTGCACGAGGCGAGCCACGTCGTGGACGGTTTCGCCACGGCGTACGGTGAACGGCCGAGTGAGGTCGGCTGGTTGGCCGGGGATCTTTGTGTAGACCCTGACGACTTCGAGGTGTCCGACGAGCCAGCGGCCGAGGTCATCCAAGCCTGCCCCAGTTGTTGCCGATACCCCGATGTACGGATAGTCATAGCCGGTCAGTTCTTCAAACACCTCGACGTCTTCTCGGTAGTCGCCCTCCAGGTCGATCTTGTTGACTACGAGGATCGTTGGCAGATAGACACCAAACAGGTCTCGATCTGAGATAGATGACGTGGGGTCGCCTTCGCCCGGCCATGCTGCGATGAGATGAATCCGGCGTTCGGCGAGATTCTCATGAAGCGCAGTAATTCGATCGATCGTGCCCGGGTGGGCCAGGTCGGCAACCAGCATGGCGCAGTCAGCAGGCTGCAGAGCATTGGCGATCCAAGGGATCGGGTGTTCCGGCGATATCGATGGCAGGTCGACAAGCTGTAGGTAGATGTCGTTGACCGGCATCATCCCCGGCTGGGGGAACTGAGTGGCAAAGGGATACGGTTCAGACGCCGAGTGGGAGCCGGTGAGCCTGGCATGTAGCGCCGATTTACCGCTGTTGGGGGGGCCGAGGAGGGCGACTTGTCCGGCGCCGTCTGGTCGGATGACCGTAGGTGGGCCACTGCGGGCCCCACCTTTGTGGGGGCCGGCCAGGTCCTCGGTCAGTTCTTTCATCCGTGTCTTGATGTCGGCGCGGATGTGCTCGGTCCCTTTGTGCTTGGGAATCGTGCGATACATGTCACGGAGACACTCGAGCCGATCCTCCGGGTCGCGAGCTTTCCGGAAGGCGGCTTCGGCTGCTTTGTAGGCGGGGGTCACGTTCGCCGGCATGTCCCCATGATATTGCCCCCAGATGTGGATGGTTCGCCACGGTTGCCAGAGGCCTGCCTGCGTTGGCTATTCTATGGCTGCCGTTAGAGCGGCGACTCGCCATGTTTTCCTGAGATACCGTCCACCGGGTCGAGGTCGAGTCAGTTTTCACAGAGTGGACGGGCAAGGGGCATAAGCTCAACTATGAATATCTATGTGGGGAATCTTCCCTTCTCTTCGGCTGGTGCCGATCTCGAAGAACTCTTCGGGGAATACGGCCAGGTCGACTCATCTTCCGTGATTTCGGACCGAGAAACCGGTCGTTCGCGTGGCTTTGGCTTCGTTGAGATGTCAAATGACGATGAAGCGCGTAAGGCTATCGAAGAACTCGATGGTGCAGACTTTGACGGACGCAGTCTCCGTGTAAACGAGGCCCGTCCGCGGAGCTAGGGCGCAGTACTACTAGAAGAGGGAGGGAGCATCGCTCCCTCCCTCCTTCCGTTCACGAGCGGATCTGGATGATGGAGCCGTCCGCGGTATCGTGTGGGCATGGTCACGACTAAGCGGCAGAGTGCATTGCCAATCCCCGAGGGGTTGATCTCGGACGAGCTGCGGGAGCAAATCGCACTAGCCCCTCGCAAAGAGCTCATCAGCCCGACCTATCCGTATCGCACCAAGATGGGTCGTGAAGAGTACGAGTCGGAGAAGCGACTACTCCAGATCGAGCTGTTGCAAGTGCAACGGTGGGCGATGGAGAAGAAGAAACGGGTCCTCCTCATATTCGAGGGCCGTGATGCCGCCGGCAAGGGCGGAACGATCAAACGGTTCATGGAGCATCTCAACCCTCGTGGTTCTCGCATTGTTGCGCTGCCGAAGCCGACCAAGCTCGAACGAGGACAGTGGTTCTTCCAGAGGTACATCCAGCAACTCCCTACTGCTGGCGAGTTGGTCTTTTTTGATCGTTCTTGGTACAACCGCGCCGTTGTCGAACCAGTGATGGGTTTCTGCACACCAAAGGAGCATGAGCTGTTTTTGCGGCAGGTTCCCCAAGTCGAAGAGATGCTCGTTGAGAGCGGCATCATCATGTTCAAGTTCTGGTTCTCGGTCAGTCATGAAGAGCAGCTGCGCCGATTTCTGTCGCGTTCTCAGGATGCGCTCAAGCAATGGAAGCTCAGCCCTGTCGATGTCGAGTCTCTTGGCAAGTGGGACGAGTACACCGAAGTCAAGAAGTCGATGTTCCTGGCGACCGATACCGACGTTGCGCCGTGGACAGTGGTGCGGTCCGACGACAAGAAGCGCGCTCGACTGGCCACGTTGAAGTACGTGCTGTCCAACCTCAACTATCCCGACAAGAATTCGGAAGTTATCGGGATACCCGACCGGCGTATCGTTGGTCCCAAAGAGATCATCTACATGGACAATCACACAGAGACACCGCCGACTGCGTTTGCCTGATCTGAGCGGGTAATCCGCTCGGGTTCGGCGTTTCGAACCCTGGTCATGGACCTAGACATCCAAGAGTCAGTATGGGATTTTCCTCGGCCACCTGCGGTGGAATGCTCTCCCGCAAGAATTCGTGTCGTATTCGGGGGAGCGACCGTAGCCGACAGCATTTCAACCTTACGAGTTCTCGAGACCAGTCATCCCCCTGCTTACTACCTTCCACTTGTCGACGTGGATCGGTCTCTGCTGCGTACCAACGAGCGGTTGACGCTGTGCGAATTCAAGGGGACCGCCCGGTACTACGACGTCGTCGTTGGTGATCATGTTGCGAAAGCCGGTGCCTGGTTCTATCCGCGGCCGGCGCGCGGTTACGGTCTCATCGCCGGTCATGTTGCCTTCTATGCGGCGGCGATGGACGAGTGCTGGGTCGATAACGAGTTGGTCACTGCGCAGCCGGGAGAGTTCTACGGCGGCTGGATTACTTCGGGGATCGAAGGGCCTTTCAAACGGCGCTGACCTTGCGAACCTTCCAGACTTCCTCCGAGGGCCATTCGTGGGCCCAATCCGCCGTGACGAAGTCGTAGCGGGTTTTGGCCTGTGGCGGCGATTGAATCTCGACGAGGTCGAGGATCTCAAACCCATTGGTGCGCAACAAACGAATCCAGTCGCCATGACCGAGATGGAACTCAACCGATGGCGGTTCGTCTTCGGGCCACTCAAACCGGTGCATCCCAAAGAAGCTGCGTTGCAGCGCCGTTGTGGCGGGTTGTTCAGGTCCAGCGGCGGTGCACAGCATCAGCAGGGTTGAGTTGCCAAGAAACATCAACTCGCCGCCAGGCCGGAGGACACGTGCTGCCTCGGGGATCCATCGGTACGGGTCTGCCCATATCGCCGCCCCGTACTCGGAGATCACATAGTCAAAGGACTCATCTCGGAAAGGCAGACTCTCGGCGAAGCCCTGGATCAGCGGGAAGTCGAGTTGGTGCTCGTGCTGCATCCGTTGCGCAGTTGCCAATTGTTGCGCCGAGTTGTCAAGGCCAACGGGTCGTGCCTTGCGACGGGCGAGCCAGGCAGAGACATATGCGGTGCCACAGCCATCTTCGAGAACGTCCAGGCCCGCAACGTCAGGGAGCAGCTGAAGCTGTGACTCTGGTACCCCCCAGATACCCCAAGAGGGTTCAGCGGTCCAGGCGCGTTCTGCAGTTGGGGCGTAGTCCGCAGCTTGATGGTCCCAGGCAACACGGTTCTGTTGGAGGTAGTCGGGTGTCGTTTCGGCCATATCCGAAACACTACCCGTCGGCTTGCACCGAGTCCGGCGTTGCCCAGGATCCGTCCTCCAACCAGCTCTCGATGGAGGCGG
>JASJHC010000379.1:0-17718 GCA_033791245.1 Acidimicrobiia bacterium
CGGGGCCGTGCAGCCTGGACTACGTCGGCGACGGTGATGAAAGTGTTGCGGGCCGCGTTGTGTGTGTCGGGGGGCAGGAGCTTCGGCCATCGACAGCACCGGCAATACACACGCATCGCTGGCGGCGTCGATTACCTGCCCTTCCCTGAGACAGAACGCTCGACTAGTGCCGCCAGGACTCCCATCGCCAAATAGAGAGCACCGCCGCCAAAGTCGCCAACCAGATTCAGTGGCGGAACCGGTCGGCCGCCGCGTGGACCAATCGCATCAAGGGCGCCGGAAAGTGCGATGTAGTTGATGTCATGACCTGCCCGATCACGGTTGGGCCAGCTTGACCCCACCCGGTCATCCGTCCGTAGATAAGGCACTCATTGCGACCCAAGCACACGTCGGGGCCAAACCCAAGCCTCTCGGCAGTGACTCCCCTACTCGGCGACAACATCCCGCATCAAATAGTCAATAACGTCTGCAGCCGAATAGCTATCTGCACCCGGCTTCAGGAACCGTGATATCTGGGATACGTCATCGCCAGAGGTAACCAAGGGCAGCTCCGGCTCACCACTCTTTTGAGTCTGGCCGAGGTCGATGCTTGCCATCAGGGCATTACACACACATTTGCGGCCGACCGTCTCCTCCACTTCGCCGCCCTTACGCTCAAAATCCTGAACCGGCTCTGAGGCGCAGCGCCAACCGACCGTGTCATCATCAATCCGATACGGAGTTCTCAGATAACCGAGGTCACAAACCCGGGTCCTCTTTTCATAGACCGTCTCTTCGGAGACTGAGTCGGCCATCGGAACCACTTTGAAGGGGAAGCCTGTCGGCGAGGCCAATGGGTCGGTGAACACCGCAACATTGCCCTCACGACTCCTCGCCAATACGTTCGCCTTGATTTCGGGCGAGAAACCCGACTCGTCTGTGTACGCAAACGCTGTCCCAACCTGGACCCCGGTGGCCCCAGCGGCGAGGGCTTCCACAACACGTTCTGGTTCCGCATAGGAGCCGGCAAGCCAAAACGGCAAGCCAACCGCGGCGACGGCATCGAGGTCCGCAATGTCACGATCCCCATACACGGGCTCGCCTCCGTCACTCAGCTGTAACTTGCCGCGGGGCGGTGCGTTGTGGCCACCGGCGGTCGGGCCTTCCACGATGAACCCATCAACCCGACCAGTGGCCTTCTTGCTGAGCATTGTCGCCAGCACTGCAGACGAGATGATGGGAAAGAACTTCGGACGCTTTGGCTTCACCGCGTTGCCGTCGCAGTATTCGGCCGGGTCAAATCGCATCCAGAACGGTTTGTCCCTGCTGGCGCCTTTGACGTCCAGCTTCAACTCTGCGGGCTCACCTGCTGCGAGTTTGTCGAGGACACCGGGGATCTCTCTGGGAATACCCGCTCCCATCAGCACCGCATCTACCCCGGCCAACATCGCACCGTACAGCGATGGAATCGTAGGAGCTTGCACCTTGGTCAGAAGGTTGATACCGACGAGGCCGTCGTGTCCCTCTTTGGCAAGAAACACCTCAACAAAATTGGAGAGTACCTGCAGGTCGAGGAGGTTGCGCGATGGCTTGAGCCGACCCATCGGATGACTCTTGAACCGATCCCGAAGCTGACGTCCGCCTTCGATGAAATACCGGTCGAAGACCCTCTTCATCACACCGGGGATGGGGAAGTGACTGGCGGCTCTCCGGATATGGCCACCAATGTCGCCAGCTTGCAGCCGTCGTACCAGGACCAAATCAAGCGCGGTTCCCGACACAACACCAAAGTGTCCAAGACGAGACACGGCCCGGGCTAACCGCCAATCAGAGACGGCAACACCCATGCCACCTTGGATGATGACCGGAAGATCGCGCTGTTTCATCGGCGGCATAATAGGTGTTCGCTCTCGCATTTGGCGACGTCTTCGCTGCTCAGCGACCCGGCGTCGGCGTGGACCGCCCTCCTACTTGGACACAACCTTGGTATCGCCGGTTACTGGATTTCTCTCGAGCTCAATCAGGTCTTCGAGCCGCATCCTCATCTCGGGAACATGACTCACCACGACAACCAAGCGGTCAGACTGATCAGCAACCAGCTGCTCGATACCCTCCATTGCCAGGTCTAAGTGTTCCGGATCGAGCGTCCCAAAGCCCTCGTCCAAGAAGAAAGCGTCCAACCTGCCGCCGGTGCCGGCAACCATCTCGGCAAGCGCCAGCGCCAACCCGAGAGAAGCGAGAAAGGTCTCTCCGCCGGAGAGGCTGTCGGCTCGCCTGACCGAATCGGCAGCGGTCAGATCGACAATGGCGAACTGATCATCGGCAAATCGGTAGCGTCCCCCAGACAGCTGCTGGAAATGCTCGCTCCCTAGTTCAGCAAGTCTGCTGCGCTCCTCATCGAGTAGGAATCGAACGAACCGCGAGTCGGTCAGATCGGAATTGATCCGGCCAAAGAGCTCGATCTGGTCCTCAAGACGAGCTCGCTCCGCAAACAGGTCCTTGGCCTCCTGCAAACTATCGTTGTCTGCGGCAATGTCGTGCTCGAGCCTCTCGGTCCGATCGGCAAGCACCGCTTGCGTCGCGGCAAAGTCTCCCTCGATCTCGAGATTAGAAATCAGTTGGCGATGCTCCTCTTCGGCTTCGGTTGCGGCCTCGTGGGCCGACTTATGCTCGGCGCCGAGTTCTTTGGTCTTTTTGCCCCAATGGGTTCGCAGCTTCTCTAGTGCGTCTCCGAGGGCTGCGGTGTCCTCGCCGATCTCAACAGGGAACTCCAGACGAGTCGCCAGCTCTGCCACCCGCATGCCGAGATCTTGTATCAGCTTGCCCGCCTCTTGCTCGTCGCGGATGGCCTGGTCATGCTGGCCTCGGGTTTGATCGACATTGCGTTGCACCTCGTCACGATCGTTCGCCAACCCCTCGAACGTTCCACGTCGTTGGTCGAGGTGGTCACCGGGGTCACCGGGGCCCAGGATTTTCTCTAATTGCAGCGTGGTCTCTTCGAAGTCGCCGCGGGCCCGCATCGCATCCTCCCGGGCCGCCGCCAGCTGCGATTCCGTAGCACTCACCTTCTCCTTGGCTGCTTCCTGCTGTTCCTTGGTGCGCTCCAGCGTGGTCAGAGCAATGGTTCGCGTTTCGTCCACGTCTTGTTTTGTGAGCCGAGCCGAGTCCACCACTTGCTCCAACTCGACCAAGTGCGTGTCACCATGAGAGTCGGGAATCTCAAGAATCAGTTGCTCACAGACCGGACATTCGGTATCGAGCGCCAGGCCGACACGCAACGTCGCAGCCATGTCGGCGTGGCGGGCATGTTGCAGCGCCCGCTCCGCATCCTCGAGTATCTTTACCGCCTCGACGGCGCGCCCGAGAGAGTGATCCTTGACCTGCTCGGCCTCGCCCATCGTCTTGAGCACAGTCGAGATCTCCCCCTGGGCGGTGGCGTGTCGCTCCGCGGCGGCAGCGATACGCCGGTCGGCGTCAACGACCGCCTTGAGCTGCGGGGTCGCGGCCGCCAGCAGCTGCGCCGACCGTGCGATCAGATCTGGTTCGCCAGCGTCGATGGCAGCAGCGAGCTTCTTCTCGACTGTCTGCAGACGCTGCTGTGCTTTATCCAACGCTGACCCGAGATCAACGCGACGCTTCTCGGCAGCGCCTGCTTCTGTAAGCGATTGCCTAGTGGTTGCTTGGTCCGGCAATCGCCCGGCATGCCCTTCAAGTCCGGCGAGACGCTCTTCAGTCCTGCGAACTGTCTCCGCCGCAACCTTCTGCGTCTGTTCGAGAGCTGCGATGCGTTTCGCCGCGTTGTCCAACTTTTTGGTGCGTTTCCGCACCGTGGCCAGCAGGTCTTGGTTCTTCGCTACACGTTGCTTGATCTCGTCGACCTTCTCCAGCCGGATCGCCAACTTCTCGAGCGCATGCCCGGCGTGGTCCTTCCGCTCCTTGGCGAGACTCTTCATCCGATCGACACGATCGTGCCCAAAGACACCCTTCAGGACTTTGTCGCGTTCGACCGGTCGCGCCTGGAGAAACTCTGCAAACCGGCCCTGGGCCAGCAGTACCGACCGTTCGAATGCGGAAAACTCCAACCCGAGCAGCTCAACGATGCGGTCGTTGACTTCGCCCTCCATGGTGAGCTTCTCGACGGGTTCTGCCTCTGCACTGTCATCTTCGTACCGATACAGAGCGTGTTTGCTTTGGCCCTTGATCCGGATCGAGCGGGCTGCCTCCCAAACCTCACCCTCGACTACAAACCGCAGGACAACACTCATGTCGGCGGCCCGCTGGTTGATCAGTGTCTTGGTAGCCGACCCGATCCGTGGCGTCCGGCCATAAAGCGCAAACGCTATGCCATCAAGCAGCGAAGACTTGCCGCTGCCGATAGGCCCCACCACTCCGACCAAAGTCCGTTCTCGAAAATCGAAGGAGTGCTCACCTGCGTACGACCGGAAGTTCCGCATCTTGAGTTCAAGAGGACGCATAACCGGCCTCTTCCATTACCTCGCGGAAGGCATTCAGCAGCTCTGGTGGAGCCGCGACGCCTTCGAGCTCTTCGTAATAAATGGCGTAGAGCTCTTCGAGTGTCTTGCCCATCCGCTCCGATGCATCAGTTTCGGCACGCGGGTATTCCGCACGCACATGCACCAGGAAGTCGAATTCTTCCCGCGCTCGATCGACCAACCCGGGATCGGGTCCCGCCGTCTCGACTGTCAGGTCGACATAGCTGTCGTGTACGTCATCGCGCACCAGCAGGTCTTGCCAATCACCTTTGGCTCGGACCAAACGCCTGCCCGCCGTCAACGGAACGGACTTGATGGAGGCTGGGATGCCCGGCTCTACATCGACGATCACCACCCGCTTCTCCTCGCCTGCCTCCCCAAAGTCAAGTTCCAGCAGCGACCCTGCGTATTCGGCAGGCACCTTGGATCCAGGAACCGCTTGGGGAGCGTGAATATGCCCAAGAGCGACATACTGCGGGCCGGGCGGTATGGCTTCGCTGGTTGCTGCATACGCCTCGCCCATGTGTAACGATCGCTCGCCCCGCGGCGCTCCGTGACCGTGAACCTTGGCTCCTCCGACGAGGAAATGTGCCACCAAGAATTGCACCGCATCGGTGCCGGCGAGCTCACCTGCATAGGTCGAATAGGCCTCGGAAATGCCACGCAGCCGATCTGCGTACTTCTTGTAGTGCTCCTCAACGGCATCCCACACGTGGAACGCCCGCCCTTCACGCAGGAAGGGGAAACAACTCACTACCGCACGGCCGGCGGGTGTCTCGAGATCAAGGACTCCCCCCGAGTCGGGACGCTTGATCTCGCCAACCAGATGGACGTTCTGAGGCTGTAGGAACGGAGCCAACGCCTCAAAGAAGGCTGCGGAATCGTGGTTACCGGCGATTACCACCACCGGACGCCTCCCGCCATTTGTGAGGCTCACCAGCCCCGAGAAAGCAATGTTCATCGCTTCGATAGGAGGCACTGGTCGATCAAAGAGATCCCCCGAGTGGAGCACGATGTCTACCGCCTCGGCTTCAGCGACAGCGACTACCTCATCGATTACGGCGCGGTACTCCTCGGCACGGTCATATCGGCCGATGCGCTTGCCAACATGCCAGTCGGATGTGTGCAGCGCTCTCACAGGCCGGAAAACGGATCTGTATCGCTGGTGTCTACTTCTTCCTTGCGGGTAGCCCAGGGTGGGAACGGGAACTCAACGACAAGAGGTACAGGAAGCGCAGGCTGGCTAACCACCATCGTGCCCGGTTTGAGGAGACGGGCTCGCGCTCGGGTCGAGGGCAACATCCACCCGTATTCAGAGCGTTCCGCCTCGGCAGCATCGAGCCGTCCCGCCACACGAATGGCTGCGTTCTCCATTACCTCCGAGGCAACCCGAGAAGCCGACTGCTGAGCACCAACCAGCAGCACCCCGAGCGACCGTCCCCGCTGCGCAATATCGATGAGCATCTCTTTGAGAGGGCTGTTGCCTTCACGAGGTGCATACTTGTTCAACTCGTCAAGAACGATCACCGACAAAGGTAGGCGTTGTCCGGTCTGCTCCTTCTCGGCAAACGTCTCGGCGAGTAACGCACCAACCACGAAGCGTTGCCCAAGGTCGTGCAAAGTCTGAATGGCAACGACTGTCACCTGGGCTGCACGTCGATCGATCTGGCGGGAATCCCCTGCACGCACCAGATGCCCGAGGCGGTGCGATGCCGAGTGGAGACGACGGACAAAAGCCGACACCGTGCCGGCCTGGACTCTCCCCGTCCACTTCTGATCCGGTTCGCCATCTTCAGGATCTATGAACTCCTCGACCGCCAGCACCAGGGTCTTCAGATCGTTGATGATCCTCTCCCCCGGATTCGGCGTGACTCGGCTCCCGGGGGCGTGACCCTCGATAGGATCGCGGAGCACTGCCGCCCCTGGTCGGCCCTCCACATCCACCGCAAAGCGCTGCAGCTGTGCCCTGACCCTCTCTTCGATGAACGGGATTTGGTTGCGGCTGTCCGTCGCATCGGTAAACAAGAACCGGAGGAGCCCGTCCTCGATGAACTCGCGTGGAGTCCAAGTGAACGCCGCCACCCCCTCCTGCCGGCCTCCGGTATCGGGGATGACAACATCACCACTCTGTGCTCGCGGGGGTGCCCAAAACGACACCGACGTGAATGGCCCTGGCTCGACGCCAAGACGTTGCCAAGAATCCGCCGCAGCCTGATCGAAGTAACGATTGTTCTTGTCCAGCCACAGCAGGTCCTCGCCCTTGACATTGAAGACAAGTATCCGCAGGTTGGCGGCACCCTCGCCAAGAACGTCGGGGCGTGCCGCAAGCAAGCGGAGAAAGAACAGCGCAAATGAGGTCTTGGTGGCGACACCGCTGATCCCTGAGATGGACATGTGGCCGCCCTTACGCCCATCGAAGAAGTCCAGGTCCACAAAGACCGGCTCACCGTCACGACCCAGACCAATCGGAAGCGGGCGCCCCATCTCGTCGACGTAGAGCGCCTTCTCTCTCTCGACGCCGGTAGCCCGCTCCACCTTCTCCCCTGGGTCTGGAGCAACCCACAGTTCTGGATCAACCCTGGTGATGGCGACCTCAGCCGATCGCACCTTTGCTCCGGGAAGAGTCCCGTCGACGGCAATACGATGCGTGTCACTCTCGAAGTTGGCACCCTCATAGATTGCCGCAACTTCGGTGACGATCCCGTACGTGCGGACTTCGCCTTGTTTGGGGACTTGGGTGCGTACGACGACTAGGTCATCGAGTTGGAGGTACTCCGTGTCGTCGAGCACCACCCGAAAGGCGCTTGTCGAAGTGTGTTCGGTCCCCAGAACCCGACCCACTCCATTGTCCGCAGCAAGGTCTCCGCTTTGGTTTTCCGTCATCTCATGCCTCCACAGCCGCGGCAGCTACCGCGGACCGTAATGCACGGTAGACGAAAGCCGGGTCACCTAAACGTCTTCGCAACTCTCGTTCGAGTGCGCCAATCGGCACCAGGTTCTGTGGGGCCCGCGGGTCGATGTGGGCTTCTGACCCGGCTAGCGGAAGGACCGCCGCGACACGGTTGGCAATGGCCTGTGCTTTGTCGAGCGTCAGGGCGCTTGATACTTCGCATCGCACCACCCCTGTCCACGAGTGCCCACCGCTGAAATCGGCAAGGCGCTGGTACCAGGAGTACTTCGGGTAGGCACCACCCTGGCCAATCAGAAACAGCGGCGTCCGTTGCCCGGCTCGGACCCTTCCAATGATGGTTGCCCGTTGCGGCGACAGGTAGGGCGCCCGATGGGTCTTGATGTAGCCAACCTTCTCGGTTGCGGATAGGTCGTTGATCGGACCGTCGGCGACAACGAAGAGTCCACCCTGGGCCAACCTCTCGGAAAGCCGGGCTTCCGCCTTGCGCATCGCACCGTGGAAACGTTGGATGAGCATCCCTGGATCAGTCTCCGGGATTGACTCCGACCGATACACGATCTGCGAGTCGGGAGGTATCGGCGCACCCTGTCCATTGCCGAATACCGCGAGTCGATCAATCTGAAGATCGGCGAACTCGGAGCGAACTGCATCTCGGTCCCACACCACGGCTCCGACCCCAAAGCTCCCACAGATTCCGGGAATCGGACCGTCCGGCTCATCGAGGGTTAGCCGGGCATCGATCCGCCTGACCCCATCGACGAAAGCAATCTGGCCAATGCCGTCGTCCACACCGGGTATTGGAGACCACGGCCCATCGACTTCAATCGTCTCATCGACCTTGCCATTGTCGGCAAGAGTCTCATCGGTTTCGTATGGGCTGCCGTACTCCGGAGCCCAGCCTTCTACATACAGCTGACCCATCGCGGCGATAGTACTTGGCGGCAGTGACAGATTGAGGGAGCGGATCGACCACAATGGCCGCAATGCCCAGCCCACCAACCAATGCCGACTACAGCCGCAAGTGGCACGTGATGATCGCTACCGGCCTGGGAATCTTCCTTGGCACTATCGACGCCAGCATCGTCAACGTTGCGCTCCCCACCATGGCCAAAGAACTCGATACAACATTTGCGGCGGTGCAGTGGGTCGTGTTGGCTTACCTGCTGACACTGGCCACGCTCACTCTGGGCGTCGGCCGGCTTGGAGACATGCTCGGCAAGAAACCGATCTACACCACCGGTTTCGCCATCTTCACATTGGGTTCGGTCTTGTGTGGCGTGGCTCCAGGCATCGAGTGGCTGGTCGGGTTCCGGGTGGTGCAGGCAATCGGGGCCGCGATGATATTTGCCCTTGGCATGGCGATCATCACCCAGGCGTTCCCTCCCAGTGAACGTGGCAAAGCTCTCGGGATATCAGGAGCATTGGTGTCCATCGGAATCGTCATCGGTCCCTCGCTCGGCGGCCTTATTGTCGATCTCTGGTCGTGGCGTTGGATCTTCATCGTGAACCTCCCCATCGGGATCCTGGGGACTGCGGCCGCCCATCGATTTGTTCCCGACGTGCCACCACCAGGGGGGCAAAGATTTGATTTCGCGGGGGCTGCCGTCTTTTTTGTGGCCTTGATGACGTTCATGTTGGGTCTATCGCTGGCGCAAAGTCGCGGCTTTGGCTCGGTTTCAGTCCTCGCACTTCTTGGAGCGGGCATCGCGGCTATCACCTTGTTTGTGGCGGTCGAACGAAGGGTCAGTCAACCCATGCTCGACATGGCCCTCTTCCAGAACCGGCTACTCACCATCAACCTGCTTACTGGGTGGATGACTTTCTTTGCTATTTCGGGACTGTTCATTTTGGTGCCGTTCTACCTGGAAAACGTGTTGGGGGCATCGCCGCGAATGGTCGGATTGCTTATCGCCCCGACACCACTTCTGCTTGGCCTCTCCGCACCGATCAGCGGATCAATCTCTGATCGCATCGGCCCCCGTCGGGTACTTGTCTTCGGCCTGGCAATCCTGGTCGGTGCCTATCTCGCGATGCAGTTACTGCAGGCAGATTCCCCGTTGTGGATGATCATGCTCGTCATGGCTCCTGCCGGTCTCGGCATGGGCATCTTCCAGTCACCCAACAACAGCGCAGTGATGGGTTCTGCGACCGCAGAGCGGCTTGGGGTGACCTCAGCGATGCTCACTATCACCCGCAACACCGGGCAATTGACTGGCATAGCGGTACTCGGTGCAGTGTGGGCGCTGCGAGTTTCTCATCATTTCGGAGCCACCATCGATGCACAAACCGCCCCTGCGGCCAGCCAAGCTGCTGCACTACGCGACGTAGGGCTGGTCAACATGGTCATGGTGGCCATGGCCCTTGCGCTTTCGCTGTGGGGCCTAGCTGAGGAACGACGCGGCGATCAGAAGCGCCCGAGACGCTCCGTGAGGAACCCGTAGTATCGATCGGCGTCAAGCGACATCATCACCTGTGCGTTGGGTTCGTGGCCGCTTTGGCCCCACCAGTCCGCCACCGTCATCCCGTGCCCTGAGCCAGGTTCAAGAATGACCGAGACGTAGGCGGGTCGCGCCTCGAACATATCCGGTTCGACCAGATAGGCGATGACCGTGGGGTCATGAAGCGGATAGCCCTCAAAACCGTATCTGCTCACGTCGAACTTCTCTACGAAATCGAGCATCGATCCGACGACATCGCCGACGGGTGCTCCCAAGGACCGGAATGCGGCCACCCGCGGCGGCGTGGCCTGAGCTTTGTGGGTTACGTCAAGCGGCATGATCGTGAGTGGGATACCGCTGCTGAAGACGAGGTGAGCCGCGTGGGGATCGACAAACACATTGAACTCGGCCGTCGGGGTGACATTGCCTCCCTCGTGAAAGCTGCCGCCCATGATGATGATCTCTGCAATCTTGGCGGCAATGTCGGGTTGCTTGACTAGGGCCATCCCCATGTTGGTCATCGGCCCGATCAAACACACCGTGATCGACCTATCGTCCGCAGCTGCCAGAGCCTCAACCAGATAGTCAACGGCATGTCGTGGCTCAATCCCTTTGCTTGGCTCAGGGAGGTGGGGACCATCAAGCCCGGTCTCACCGTGGACGTACTCGGCGGTCACCAAGTCGTTCACCATTGGGCGCGGACACCCCTGGTAAATGGGAATCTGATGCGCTGCGACCAACTCCCGCAGACGCAACGCGTTGTAGGTGGTCTTGTCCAAGGGGACGTTGCCGGCGACGGTGGTGATCGCCAGCAGATCTAGGTCTTCGCCAGAAGCGATGGCGGCCAAGATGGCGAACGCATCGTCGTGGCCCGGATCGGTGTCGAGAATGATCGGGGTTCTGTCACTCATAGCCACTCCCTGATGTCTTGGGCAATGTCCTCGCTGGCGGTGTCGTAGCTAAACAGTTCAACAAGTCGGCCATCGCGATCGATCACGACGACCCCGGCCCAATGATCCACCAGATAGCCGGTGGCCGCGGTCCCTTCGGCAGCCTCATAAAACACGTTGTAGCTCTCGGCTACAGCCGCGATCTCTTCTGCAGATCCGGTCAGCCCTACAAATGACTCGTCAAAATGATCCACATAGTCGGCTAGCACTGCCGGGGTATCTCGCTCCGGGTCAACCGAGATCATCGCCACCTGCACTCTGTCCTTGTCACCACCAAGCAGATTGACGGCTGCGGCAAGCTCCGCCAATGACGCAGGGCAGACGTCCGGGCAGAAGGTGTAGCCAAAGTAGAGCAGGACCACCTGCCCCCTGAAGTCATCGAGACTGGCTCGCTCCCCGGTGTCGGAGACAAGCGAAAACCCAGGGGCCGGCTCCGGGTTGCTGAGCAGCGTCCCGACATACTCATGCTTGCTCCCACCCAACTGGGTGAGGATCACAAGAGCCACAAGCGTCCCCGCAACGGCAGCGGCACCGACAGCCAGCCAACGCTTCAGCCCGATACCTCCGGTAGCGGTGTTCAAGATATTCCCCTATCCCAGGAAGTAGTCAATGTCGGCAGCGATCTGCTCTGCGGTCCCCTCAAACGGGAGCACCAGCTTCAGGTAGCCCTCGCGGTCAACCAGGATCACCGTCGAGGTATGGTCGATGGTGTAGCCAGTTGCCTCGGTACCTTCGCTCTTTTGGTAGAACACACCGTAGAGAGTGGCCACCCGATTGACCGTTGCTTCATCGCTGGTGATGCCCAGAAAATCGGGATGAAAGTGCGCGACATAGTCTGCAAGCAACTCAGGCGTATCACGCTCTGGATCGACCGAGACCATCATCACCTGAACATCCTTGGCCTTGTCACCCAGCAGCTCTAGAGCATCCGCCAACTTGCTCAGAGTCGCCGGGCATACGTCCGGACAGAACGTGTATCCGAAGTACACGACTACTACCTTGCCTTCGAAGTCGGTCATCCGAACCGTGCTGCCGTCAGACGACTGCAGCTCCATGCGCGGGGCCTTCTGCGTTGACTGGATCACGGCACCGGCAAAGATATGCGGACTCAGCCTGGGCAGGACGAGAAACCAAGCGAACAAAGCCCCGATTAGCGCAACCAAGACGCCCCATGCGATCCGTCGCTGCACCGTCGTCATGGATAACACAGAAAGAAGTGGGCCGCCTCGTAGGCAAGGGTGGCAGCACCGTTTGCGTTGCGGATCTCTTCACCGAGGATATCGAGATGGTGCAGGATCTTGTCCGCATCGGATGCGTTGGTTTGGTAGCGATACTCACCACGAATGACGCCCCACCCATCGACCAACACAAACACCGGGTCGAAGGTGAATGAACCGTCATCCCGCGGCTCGTAATAGGCCTCGAAACCGGCCTTCACGACATTGGCCAGATGATCGGGCTCACCGCTGGCAAAGAACCATTGCTCGGTGTCGGCACCGAGGCGATCGGCATACTGCTGCAGAGCAGAAGGTGTATCGACTGCTGAATCGAATGAGATCGTCACAAACCTCAGGTCGGTATCGCCAACGTCAACCTCGGTGAGACGATCCTGGATCTCAATCATTGTCTCGTTCATCGCGGCGCACTCTTGCCCACAGCCGCTGTAGCCAAAGTTGTACAAAACGATGTCGCCACGCACGTCCTCGGATGTCAACGGTGTGGCAGCCTGATCGATGAGAAGATACCCCGGTGCCAATCGGATGCGGGGTAGGACCTGGATCGGCTCGAAAGTGGCGAACGCAAGCGCGGCAACGATGATCAAGGCGACCGGAACAACCGATCTGATAATTGCCTTGCGACTCAAACCTTCGCCCTTCGGATCAAGAATGTAACGTCTCTGCAGACCGATATACTCCCGGTTCGCACAGTCATCGGGAAGGCCCAATGGTCCCCACAAATCATTCCCATTGCCTCGCCAATCGTCGGTATGGCGTCTTTGTGACGATAGCCCTGCTGCTCGCAATCGTAACGGCTGGCTGTGCCTTCCCTGAGGAAGCGTTCGACGGCAGCCTCGAGGGCACCTATTACGTCAACGGTTTCGATCCACAAGGTGTCGAATACGGTGGCCATCTCACCATCACGACCACTGCCGACCCAACCACCTACGAGATGCAGTGGATCGTTACCGGCAGTGTGCAGCAGGGTATTGGCGTGGTCGACGGTGGCCAATTGCTGGTCGAGTGGGATGCTATCGAAGGCTTCGACACCCAGGGAACCGCCATCTACGAAATCGGCGAAGAGGGTGAGCTAAACGGTGAGCGCATCGTCGCGGGTGAAGAAGGCGCCGGCAGCGAAGAAGCTATCCCCATCCGCTGACCAAACCCGTTCTTGCGTAAGAGGCGCCGGTGACCCGGCGGGATGTACGCAAGAACACAGTTATTCCTCCAGAAGGTAGGTGATGAGGCTGTCGACCTGTGTTTCCGAAAGCACCTGGGCCCAGCCGCCCGCCATCTGACCGGCCGCAAAGTCGGGAACGACAAATGCATCGGGCTCGACGATCGACTGTCGCACGTAGTCGTCGGCGGATAGCCAGGGAACCCGTGTCGCAGCTCTATCGGCAAGACCGAACAGTGACGGACCTACCAACGTCACTCCTTCGTCAAGGGAATGGCATGTCACACAGCCGGGGACTGAACCGACGACCCGCTCTTGAAACAACTCAGCACCGTGCGACTCGACTCCCCCGTCGTCAGGCACTGGCGCGGCGACCGAACCGCCGCCGCCACAGCCAGCCAGCAACATCGCTATCACGGCAGCGCCCCGCACCATGTTGCGCATGCCTACTCCAGCGTCAAAAGGAAGGCGACAAGATTGTCAATGTCTTCTGCAGTAAGTAGCTCCTCGAAGTTCTGCAGCATCTGTCCCGCCGGGAACCCGTCAACAACATACGCGTTGGGATCCAGGATCGATTGACGGATGTATTCCTCAGCGGTCATCCCCTCAATCCGGGTCGGCGCTCGCGTGGCAACGCCATTGAGCGATGGCCCAACAAGCACAACACCCTCATCAAGCGAGTGACAGATCCGACACCCGGTGTTGGTACCCAACGTATTTTCGAAGAAGAGAGATTCCCCCGAGTCGGACTCTGCAGCCAAGGGTGCGTCGTTGATAGCAAGGTTGAAAATCTCGCCAACACTAAGACCGATGATGCCGTCAAAAACGACAAACTCGGCATCGGCATCGACTCGGTCGAACAGGGTCACCTTCACCTGGTGGGTCCCCGGTTCGACGCTGACCTGCTCGTATGCCAGCGAGGTTTCTGCACCGTCGGCGCGGACAACGCCGTAGGTCTTGTCGAAAATGGTCTCGCCATCAACAGCAATCACCAGCCGGGGTGGCACTCCGTCCGCAAGCTCGGGCACCATTTCGGGAAAGCCCATGATTGGCGCACCACCACGATGGTCCATAGCAACCGCGATCACGGTGTCGCCGGCCGTGCCTGGGGTGAACCTGATGTTGGTGGCGGCGATAGACAACAGCGTCACCAGGGTCACGATGCCGAGCACCGGCAGCAGCCGTCGCATGCTGGGTTGCTCTTCAGGGTCGGCAACTGGCTGGCCACCCGGATCGGCCACGGCTTCGTCAAAGGAGTCCGGTGCGACCCAATCGGTTGTGATTGGAGATTCGAGGTATTCACGCTTCAGACGGGGAACCCGGGTTCGATCGAGCCGTGCCTGTAGCCAGGTGTTCCCCTCACGATTGGCACAGTCGGCGGGGGGGCAACCAACTATCTGTACGTCACCGGCGCCGGCATCGATCGCCGCAGCCACCAAACCAGGGTGCACCATGCCGACACACGTGACAGGAACGACATGTGCCGTGCCATCACCCAGATCGATGGCGTCCTCGCCGATCTTGCCGCGAGCACCTTGCAGAACGTGGCGTTCGCAAGTGAGGATCAGGCGTGGCTGGTCGCCGCTCGCTGCAAGCCTGCTCACTTCGTCCCAGAGAGCCTCGGCAGGCACGTCGCCAAGAGTCAACGCCTCGGTGGGGCAGCTTCCGATGCAGACACCACACGACACACAGAGGTCTTCGCGGACGATGGCCAGCTGACGGTACTTGGCATCGTCCTCCCGCGGCACCATCTCGAGGGCCTTGTACGGACAATCCGCAACGCACAAAGTGCATCCCGTGCAGCGGTCCTCGTGAACCACAATCGGTTCGAGCTTCTTACGACGAAGCAGCCAGGGAACCACCGTGACGATGCCGGTCAGGAGAACAAATCCACCCCACAGAATCACCGGCGATAGCTCCAGGCCGGCTGGCATTAGGAACAAGTAGAACGGATCGAGGGGAAAGCTCCCTGGCAGCCGGTCGGCGTTGAGAGCAGGGAGCATCCCGACCGGCCACACCAAAGACGCGATCACGATGGCACCACCGATGAGCATCATCCAGAACCGCGGTGGCAGCACCTTGGGTCGGCTGAGTCGTTTCAGATGCACCCAGATCAACACCCCGATGCCGATCGACAAGCCAATGTGGACCAAGAACAGGAGAAGGATGAACGGCCAACCGGTCTGGGCAACCGGGGTCAGCAGGTTGTCGATCAGAAAGTCGAGACCCGTCTTCGATCCTGACACAGCCCTGGTGAACACACCGTTGAGAACCTGGGTACGTTCGTCCCAAATCAACCAGTAGCCGGTGACCCCGATGACCCATAGCATCACCATCATGGCGACCCCCGAAACCCAAGCAACCCAACGTGCCCCCCGGAATCGGTCTTGGAAGAACGTCCGCCAGCCGTGTAGTAGCGAGGTGACCACCATGGCGACCGATGCGTAGCGATGGATTGCCCGGATCAGCCGATTGGCAAGGTTGCCCTCCATCCTGCTGACCGACTCATAGGACGCCTCGAATCCGTACTGGAAGAAGGCGGTGAGGTAGAGCCCGGTGAGGAAGACGATCCCAAAGAGAAACACCGTGATGGTGCCGGTGTGATAGAACGGATTGAGCCGGGGCGAGCCGACCGCTTTGCCAACTGGGCGTTCCGCCTTCAGCGTAAGCCTCTCGAGGGAACGCAGACCACTCCGCACCTTGTTCTTGGTACGGAGCGGCCAGTCGACTGACGGTCCATCAAGTGGCGATGGAGCGTCGTCTTTCCTACTCAATCTTCCAACCTTCTTGGCCGAACTGACTCGTCAGTTAGTGAATCCTGGCGAAGTCAATTCTATGCCAAGGATTTGGTCGAGCAGCTGCGGCCCATAGGCGAGGATGATCAGGACAACTGTGGCGATGAGCCATGGCTTCCAACGATCCAGCCAGACCGGGGTGAGCTGGGGGTCCTGGATCGATTCGGCGACCGGAACATCGATGTACTCACCCTCCGGAAGCCGCTTCCTCTGGAACGCGGTAACCGCAACGATCGTCACAAAGAGCATCAGGCCGATCCACATGATCGAACCGCCGACAGCGACCCGGAAGAGGTGACCGTTCCACTCGGTGGGCACATATGGAGCCAGGCCTAGCGGCGTCCGCCGTGGAGCGCCCAGTAGACCGACCGTGTGCATCGCGTTCGAGAAGATCAACATCCCTGAGAAGTAGATCCATGAGCTAGCCACAGCCAGCTTGGGACGCCACAACGGCTTACCGGTCAGGTGCGGCACCATCCAGTACGAGATCCCAAAGAACGACAAAGTAGCCGCCGAGGCGACGGTCAAGTGGAAGTGTCCGGGAACCCAACTGGTGTTGTGCAGAACCAGGTTCACGCTATAGGAAGCATTCGCTATTCCGCCGATTCCACCAAAGATGAAGAGGATTCCGGCCAGGAGCTGTGCAGTGACGGAACCGTCACCCCACGGCAGCGCCCGAATCCACCCAAACATGCCCTTTCCGCCTCTCTTGCGAGCTGCGTACTCAAGCGATGCCACGACGGTGAACAGCGTGAGCAAGGACGGGAACGCGACACCAAACGTCAGCAAAGAGTGGATGAACTTCCAGCCAGCGGGCACGCCAGGATCCACAAACTGGTGGTGGAATCCGAGCGGGATCGACAGGATGAGGAACAGCCAGAACGCCAGGCGAGCCAGCGCATCGCTGAACAGCTTCCCGCCCACTTGCTTTGGCAGCATTCCGTACCACGAGGCGTACGCCGGGAGCAGCCAGAAGTACACCAAAGGGTGCCCGGTAAACCAGAAGAACGTCCGCGACAACTGCGGGTCGATACCGCCAACCCAGCCAAAGGCCCAAGGGAGGATGAGGCCCAGGATCTCGGCGGCAATACCGACGGTTGCGATCTGCCACATAACCATGTTGATTACAACGGCCAGGACAATAAACGGCGTTCGAGTATCCGGATTGTCCTTGCGCCAACGCCACAGTGTGATGTAGAAGCCCCACCCCTCAACCCAGCTGCCCACAACGACCAGGACGAGTCCGATATAGAACAGGGTATCTGCCTGCATCGGTGGGTAGAACGTATAAAGAACGCTCGCCTTGTTGCCAAGCAACGGGATCGCCGCGGTCACCAGACCAGCGACCATCATCCAGAATCCAATCCGGTTGAGGATCGGAATAGCCAGTCCACGCTTCAGCCCACGGATAACGACGAGCGTCGTGAACCCGGTGATGAAGAACGTCGTCCAAATCAGAGCGTTGAGTACGCCATGAAGCGTCAAGCCCTGGTAGTACGAGTTGACCCCATTCATCTCGATGAACAGGAAATCAATCTTCGGATAGAGATCGATGCCAGCAGCCTGCAAAGCCTGCAAAGGACCAAAGAGGCTACCAGTTGTCAATGCCGCAACGGCAAAGAGAAGGTGCCAGCCGACGAATTTCTTGTCGGATTTGGTCAACTCATAGACAGGAGTTGTTGTTGTATCTGTAAGCACGCTTTCCTCCCTTCTACGGCGTGACCGAGACGGAACCGAACATTACCGCGTGGCCGAGAC
>JASJHC010000380.1:0-7592 GCA_033791245.1 Acidimicrobiia bacterium
TGTGGCCTGCGGTGTTGTGGTTTCGGCTGCCGTTACAGTGGTCGATGGTGTCGCAGCTCCTCCACAAGCTGCGAGCATCAAGAGCATCATGATGGCCGGATAAGTTCTCCTCATGTCCCGATTATCGACAGTTTGCTCGTCGTATTGAGAATCGAGATCCCACGCACTGATAGGGTCGGCACTATGAATCCGCTCGAGTGTCGGAGTCGCTTCAGCACAGCCGCCACCGCTTCTTTGGCAACCGTTGGCGCGCCTGGTCCGCACCTGGTGCCTGTTGTATTCGCATTAAGCGGTGATCGTCTGGTCACCGCAGTCGACCACAAACCAAAACGAACGCGGCGGCTGCAAAGGCTCGCCAACATCAGCGTTGAGTCGTCGGTGTGTCTTCTTGTTGATCACTACGACGACGACTGGACCCAGTTGTGGTGGGTCCGTGCCGATGGGGTGGCGAGGGTCATCGAGGATCGTGCCGAGATGCAGCCCGCAATTGACCTGCTGGTTGCCAAGTACGAGCAGTATCAGGTGATGCGACCACAGGGCCCGGTGATCGAGATAGCTATCGAGAAGTGGTCCGGGTGGTCGGCCCATCCGATCGCATCAGAGAGCCTCGATCTCGATGGCAAGTGACGTGTCCTTGGCAGTCAACGATTGCTCATCGTGGGTAGATAACACGATTGTCACCCTATTCCACCGGATGTCGATGTCGGGGTGATGGTCGGCAACCTCGGCGAGCATCGCAACCCTTGTCACAAACCCTATCGCTTGGCTGAAGTCGCCAAGAACGTAGGTCTTTTTGATTGTCTCGCCGTCTAGTTCCCAACCAGCGTTGCTGGCCAAGAACTCAATCCGATCGTGTTGTTCAAGCCGAGCCATCAGATCCTCCTGGATACCAAACATACCGGGTTGCGGACCCCGGTAGGGACAGTTCCTTAGGTCGCGAAAACGCCTCCTTGGCAACAGCGGGTTCTCGTGTACAGTCTGTCAGGCAAGCCGTAGATGCCATGCGGGAGAGACCGGTCACCAAACCGGCGCCGAAGGAGCAACCGCCCCGGGAAACTCTCAGGCCCTTGAACCGCATGGACCAGGCGCCTCTGGAAAGCGAGCTAATTGCTCCGCCGACGGGGAAAACCGGGCTAGTCCGGTGAATCTCTCAGGTACCCATGACAGAGCGGGGCGAGGACCGAAGTTGTTCGGTCTTTGCAGCCGTACTCAGGAGGCACCGACAGATGAGTAGAGCAGATACCGGCGCTGCCAACTTCGCAGACCGCCACATTGGGCCAACAGACGACGACATCGATGCGATGTTGGCGGTCGTAGGTCTGGAATCTCTCGAAGATCTCAAGGCGAAGGTGGTCCCGGAGAGCATCCGGGTTCGTGACGACTTTGATCTCCCAGAGGCTGACAGTGAACCCGAAGTCCTGGCCAGACTGAAACGTCTTGGCGATGCGAATTCCATCTATACGTCTCTGATCGGCATGGGCTATTACGGAACCCATACCCCTTCGGTGATTCTGCGCAACGTTCTCGAGAACCCAGGGTGGTACACCTCCTACACCCCATATCAGCCCGAGATCTCGCAAGGCCGGCTCGAAGCAATGCTCAACTACCAAACGATGGTGTCGGACCTCACGGGGATGGATATCGCCAATGCGTCTTTGCTAGACGAAGCGACCGCAGTCGCCGAGGCGATGACGATGTTGCGTCGTGCCTCCAGGAGCAAAGCAAACACCTTCTTCGTCGACGCCGAGTGCCATCCCCAGGTCATCCAGGTCGTGCAAACCCGCGCCGTACCGCTTGGCATCGATGTGGTCGTCGGAGATCCGGCGGCAATAGACACGGCGCAGGTCTACGGGGTCGTCCTCCAGTACCCGGGCACCACAGGGATTGTTCGTGACGATCGGCAGCTCATCGCGTCCCTGAAAGAGGCCGGCGTGCTGGTGGCAGTCGCCACCGACCTGCTGGCTCTGACATTGCTGACCCCTCCTGGGGAGATGGATGTGGACGTTGCGGTTGGTTCGTCACAACGTTTCGGTGTGCCGATGATGTTTGGCGGTCCCCACGCTGCGTTCATGGCGACGAAGGACAAGTTCAAGAGATCAATGCCGGGGCGGCTGGTCGGTGTATCCAAGGACACCAAGAATCGTATGGCGTTGCGGCTGGCTCTGACCACCCGTGAGCAGCACATCCGACGCGAGAAGGCAACGTCCAATATCTGCACTGCACAAGCTCTGCTTGCGGTAATGGCTGGCATGTACGCGGTGTGGCATGGCCCGGAAGGTCTGGCTGCCATTGCCGAGGAGCTGCACCGCCTGACGTCGGCTCTGGCGGCACAGCTAGCGGCGGGAGGGCTAGAGCTGGTCAACGACACATGGTTCGACACATTGACCGTGAAGACTCCCGGTCGTGCTGAAGAGGTCGTGGCTGCAGCTGAGGATCGCATGATCAATTTGAGGCTCATCGACCAGGATCATGTCGGTGTATCTCTCGACGAAACCTCGACTGAAGAGGTCGTGGCTGCGGTTTCCGAGTCTTTCTTTGTGAGTGGAGTGGCAGGCACGGTTGGAGACGGCCTGCCTGCTGGTCTGCGGCGGACCTCGCAGTTCTTGGCTCACGATGTATTCCACAGCTACCGCAGCGAGACCGAGATGATGCGTTACATGCGCAAGCTGCAAGGTCGTGACATTGCTCTCGATCGCTCGATGATCCCGCTTGGTTCTTGCACGATGAAGCTCAATGCTGCCACCGAGATGGCCGCGGTCACGTGGCCGGAGTTCGCCAGTCTGCACCCCTATGTTCCTCTCGATCAGGCTGGCGGCTACTTGGAGATGATCGCCGACTTGGAACGGTGGCTCGCCACCGCAACTGGATACGACGCGGTTTCGCTGCAGCCAAACGCGGGCTCACAAGGGGAGTACTCGGGGTTGCTGGCCATCAACGCTTATCACGAAAGCCGTGATGAAGGCCACCGCAATATCTGTCTCATCCCGGCTTCGGCGCACGGAACCAATCCGGCTAGTGCAGTGATGGCCGGGCTTTCTGTTGTAGTGGTCGCCACCGATGGAAGCGGCAACATCGACTTGGCCGATCTCAAGGAAAAGGCCAACCAACATTCTGCAAATCTGGCCGCACTGATGATCACGTATCCCTCAACTCATGGCGTGTTTGAGGAGTCGGTGCGCGAAGTCTGTGACATGGTTCATGAACACGGTGGTCAGGTCTATATAGATGGGGCCAATCTCAATGCCCTCCTCGGGCTGGCCAAGCCAGGTGAGTTCGGCGGAGACGTATCGCATCTCAACCTGCACAAGACTTTTGCCATCCCCCATGGCGGCGGCGGTCCCGGTGTTGGACCGATCGGGGTTAAGGCCCATCTCGAGCCATTCCTACCCGGCCACCCGTTGGTCAACGATCAGAAGGGCTTCCGTGATGGTGTCGGTGCCGTGTCGGCAGCGCCGTGGGGGTCCGCCGGTGTACTCCCGATCTCATGGTCCTACATCGCTCTGATGGGTGGCGATGGTCTAGCCAAGGCGACTGAGGTGGCGATCTTGTCGGCCAACTACATCGCAACGAAGCTCGCCGACCACTACCCGGTTCTGTACACCGGCAGCAGCGGGCTGGTAGCGCACGAATGCATCCTTGACCTGCGTGATATCAAGCACGACGTCGGTGTGTCAGCCGATGACTTTGCGAAGCGGCTCATCGACTACGGATTCCATGCACCAACCATGTCGTTCCCAGTACCGGGGACGCTGATGATTGAGCCGACTGAGTCGGAGAGTCTGGCGGAGTTGGATCGATTTGTTGAGGCCATGATCGCCATCAAAGCCGAGGTTGACGATATCGGGGCGGGCGAAGTCCCGCTAGAGGACAGCCCGCTACACAACGCACCACACACGGCAGAAGATGTTGTTGGCGACGAGTGGAGCCACCCTTACGGCCGAGAGCAGGCCGCTTTCCCCGTGCCCGGTTTGCGACATGACAAGTACTGGCCTCCGGTTGGTCGTATTGACGGTGCGTATGGAGACCGCAACGTGGTTTGCGCTTGCCCACCAATGGACGTTTACACCGACGGGATTGTCGACTGACCGTCACAGGGGCCGGCACACGTCACCGACTGCCCGCAGGGCAGGCAGCGCCCCGAGGCATTCCATACGAACGCGGCGCCAACACCAATGACTGCCCCGATCCAGATTCCGCGCCCTCCCTCACGGCCTAGCAACCGCGTACTTGCGTACATCCGGCCGATATCCCGTCGCCAGATACGCAGGAACATCCACAGCAGCGGTGCTGATTGAACTTGCGTAGATCCGGCCGGGATACCGTCGCCAGATACGCAAGAACAAAAGCAAGGGCCCCACCCGAAGGTGAGGCCCTTGTCGTTCGTTGGGTGGCTTAGTAGCGGGACGAGTAGGTGACCAGGGAACGCATGTAGTTGGTGCGCTCGAACGCTTCGGGATGTGCCGAAGACGCCTGGCTCAGACTGCCTTTGCCCTGCTCAAGCGACGTGTAGTCATGCTCGGCGAACCAAGATTCCATCTCGAACAGTACCGTCGCCAGATGGCTCGGACCGTACTTGAGGAGTGCCGAGGTCATCATGGTGACATCCGCACCGGCCAGGATCAGCTTCACGACGTCCTCACCGGTGTGGACACCAGAGCTGGCGGCGATGGAGCCGTTGATCCGACCCCGCAAAATGGCGGTCCAGCGCAATGGCAGCCTCAGGTTCACCGGGCTCGACAGGACAATGTCGGGCTTGATCTTGAGTTCCTCGAGATCGATGTCTGGCTGGTAGAACCGGTTGAACAGGACCAGCCCATCGGCACCGGCTTCAATCAACCGCCGGCACATCGACGCAGTCGATGAGAAGTAAGGAGAGATCTTCACCGCAAGCGGAATGTCGATCGACTCACGTACGTCTTGGACCAGATCGATGTAGCCCTTCTCGATCTCGCCGCCGGTCATGTCGATGTCGGTGGCAACCCGATAGACGTTCAGTTCGAGAGCATCTGCTCCGGCATCCTGCATTGTCTTGGCATACGCCGTCCACCCACCAGGCGACATGCCGTTGAGGCTGGCAATGACCGGAATGGTCAGATTGTCCTTCGCCTTCTCCAGTAGTTGTAGATACTGATCGGGGCCGGTGTTGTACTCCACCATCTCGGGTATGTAGCTACCAAAAGCTTCGGGAGAGATCGCAGAGCCGTACTCGTACAGGTCGTGGACTGCCCACGAGTCATGTTCGATCTGCTCTTCGAACAGCGAGGGGAGGACAACGGCTGCTGCCCCTGCTTCCTCCAGCTGGACGAGCGTTTCCAGCTTGCCGGTTAGCGGCGACGCCGAAGCGACCAGCGGGTTGTTCAGGTCGAGTCCCAAGTACTTGGTTGTTATGTCGACTGTCATTCGTCCACCTCCTCATCCTCGAATTCCGCAGTACGTTCGACATGAATCATCTGCTCGTACAGATGCCACCTGTTGTCGATATCGGCCTGTGCTTGGTCCATCAACTCGTCGTAGTGAGACGGATTCGCTCGGGCCAGCATGGCGAATCTGCCTTCGGACTTCGCAAAGTCCCTAAAGGACATCTTGGGTGCCCTGCTGTCCAGCTTCATGGCGGGGCGGCCTTCGGCTTCCTCACCTGGATTGAAGCGGTACAGCGGCCAGTAGCCGCTGTCGGCAGCTTCCTTCTGGTGCGACATCATCGTTGACATGTCGATGCCGTGGGCGATGCATGGGCTGAACGCAATGATCAGCGACGGGCCGTCATGAGCCTCTGCCTCGGCAAATGCCTTGGCTACCTGGGTCATGTTGGCGCCCATGGACACCTGAGCGACGTATGCGTTTCCGTAGGACATGGCGATCATGCCAAGGTCCTTCTTCGCGGTTGCTTTACCGCCGGAGGCGAACTTGGCAACTGCGGCCCGTGGTGTCGCCTTGGAGGCCTGTCCACCGGTGTTCGAGTAGACCTCGGTGTCGAGAACCAGGATGTTGACGTCACGCGTGGAGGCCAGCACGTGGTCGAGGCCACCAAACCCGATGTCATACGCCCAGCCATCTCCGCCGATTATCCATACACCCATCCGAACCAGGTAGTCCGTGATGCTGTCGAGGCGCTTGGCTTCTGCGGAGTCAAGTGTGGCCAGGGTCCGCTTTAGCTCGGCGACCCGGTCGCGTTGTTTGGCAAGGCCTTCTTCGTTCGACTGGTCGGCATCGAGAATCTCGCCTGCGAGACCGCCTACCTGCGGGCCTAGCTCAGTAAGCAGATTGCGAGCCATTGCGCTCTGTTGATCGAGCGCCAGCCGCATCCCAAAGCCGAACTCGGCGTTGTCCTCGAACAGTGAGTTCGACCAAGAGGGACCGCGGCCGTTTTCGTCAACCGCATATGGCGTCGAGGGCAGGTTTCCGCCGTAGATCGACGAGCAGCCGGTGGCATTCGCAATAACAACGCGGTCACCGAACATCTGGGTCATCAGCTTGATATATGGCGTCTCGCCACAACCGGCGCAGGCGCCGCTGTACTCGAACAGCGGCTTGAGTACCTGGGAACCCTTGACCGTTTCCGGTTTGGTCTTGGTGCGATCCCACTCTGGGATCGAGAGGAAGAACTCGTAGTTCTCCTTCTCCACCTCGAGATTGTCGTACAGGGGAGCCATGTTGATGGCTTTGTGCTTGACCTCTTCCTTGCTCTTGGCCGGGCACACACTCACACAAACTCCACAGCCCGTGCAGTCCTCGGGGGCTACTTGGATGGTGGTGTGCATGCCTTCAAAGTCGCGACCCTTCCACGGCTTGGATTGGAACGAATCAGGTGCGTTGTCGGCAGCTGACGGGTCATAAACTTTGAGCCTGATCGCCGCATGCGGGCAAACAAGGGCACACCGAGCGCAGTCAATGCAGACCTCGGGATCCCAAATCGGGATCTCCAGGGCAATGCTGCGCTTCTCGTACTGCGTAGTTGCCGTCGGGAACGTCCCGTCAATCGGCATCGCGCTCACCGGAAGCAGATCGCCCTTCCCGGACGCAATCATCGCCGTAACCCGCTGCACGAAGTCAGGAGCATCGGCCGGCACCGGTTCGAGCAGCGAGCTCGATGAACTGACGGCTGCCGGTACGGCTACTTCCTCAAGGGCAGCCAAGGAGGAATCCACAGCTTCGTAGTTGCGGTCCAAGATGACCTGGCCACGCTTGCTGTATGCCTTCTTGATGCCATTCTTGATGGCGGCAATCGCCTCGTCCTGGGGGAGAACGTTGGCAAGTGCAAAGAAGCATGTCTGCAGGATCGTATTGACCCGGCCGCCAAGCCCGACGTCTTTGGCGACGCTATTCGCGTCGACGACATAGAACTTCAGCTTCTTATCGATGATGTGCTTTTGGGCGTTGGTCGTCAGCTGGTCCCAAACCTCCGCAGCGCTATACGGGCTGTTGAGGAGGAACGAGGCGCCTTCGTCGGCAATCTCGAGGACGTCGATCTTCTCCATGAAATTGAACTGGTGGCATGCCACGAAGTTCGCTTGCTGGATTTCGTATGTCGACTGGATCTTGTCGGGACCGTAGCGCAAGTGGGAGACCGTCATGGCGCCGGACTTCTTCGAGTC
>JASJHC010000381.1:0-4500 GCA_033791245.1 Acidimicrobiia bacterium
GTTGTCGGTGGCATCGCTGATGATTCCGGCCGCATTGATGATGTCGTCATCCGGATGGGCCGCAATGATCATGATGTCGCCGCCGGGGACCTCGGTCGCCCCAGCTGCGGGTGCCATCGCCAATAGCGCAACGATGGCGAGCCCGCTGCTGCAGGCTCGCCACCAGGTGCTACTTGTAGTGCTTCCTCGCACCGAGTTACACGATCGAGGCGTGGCGCTCGGGTTCTAGGTAGAACGCGATCGCCTCGCGGAAGATAGAGTCGAGATCATGCTTTGGCGCCCAACCGAGGGCCTTCAGCTTGTCGACATTCGGCGGTACCCGATCCATGTCTTCGTAGCCGACGCCGTAGAAGTCCTCGCCGGAGATCTCGATGATCTCGTTACTCGGTGCCTTCCCGGTGAGCTCGGTATAGATCCCACCCATCATCTCCGCCAACCCGCGCATAGTGATGTTCGTGTCGGGGTTGCCGATGTTGAAGATCTCGTTCCGCGCATCCGGGTGCTCGAGGATGGAGGAGAACGCCTCTGACGCATCCTTGATATGGGTGAAACAACGATGCTGGCCGCCACCATCTACAAGATGGATGGGTCCACCCGTGATCATTGCCGAAACAAAGTGCGAGAAGACACGCGGGCCACCCTTGGCGCCCGCAGGAACCAGGTAGTCGAACCGTGGCCCGATAAAGTTGAACGGACGGATAACCGAATACTCGAGGTCGCCACGCAGACCGTGCCCGTGAATGATGCGCTCGAGGAGCTGCTTGGAAGATGCGTAGATCCAGCGCTGCTTGGTCACCGGGCCCATAACCAGGTCCGAGGTGTCCTCGGTGTACTCCTGGTCCCGAGTCCTCTTTCCATATACCTCAGACGTTGAGTATTGGATAAGACGGGTCTGATACTTGAGGCAGTAATTAAGAATCTTCATGTTCTCGAAGAAGTTGAGCTCGACAACATCGAGAGGTGCCTCGACATAGATGCTCGGGTTGGCGTAGGCGATCAGGTCCACCACGACATCGGCCCACTTGGTGAGGTCTTCGGCCGTTGCCACGTCCGAGCCGACGTTGCCCTCGACATACTTGAAGTTGGCGCCTTCGATACCGGCGAGCTTGTTGTTCGTGACGTCCATACCGACGACGTCGTGGACGCCCTCTTCAATAAGGTGTTCAACGAGATTCGAGCCTACGAATCCGCCTACACCAAAGATCGCAATCTTCATTGCTTCCTACCTCTCAATTGTGACGGGCTGGCCCCCGTCTTGAATTACTGATCCGCCGCGCGGGCGGATTGCAGCCGGTGACACTGATGAAGTGTTCCCACCACGAAACTCTGCCCCCTGGGGTTCCTACAAATGCGTTCGCAGTATATGGGATAGGTGAATCGCGGCAAGCCCCACAAAACCTGGGCACGCACCACAGGTCAAACCGTTACCCAGATCGGTCTATCTGCCCCCATCATTGGTCAGGCAGCACAGATCGACACGGACCTGTCCCACAAATGACCTGTCCCTCGTACCGGCAGGTGAGCTGTTTCCACGTTGTAGTACGCTCGATTTCCGTCTCGCCTATCTCAGACGCCCCGGAGTGCCATGACCGACAGCAGATCCACGCCGTTCCAACCGACGCTGTTAGGCGCGGCTTGGCGGTACCGGCTGATCGTCTTGCTCTTTGCCATCCTTTTTGGGATCGCAGGGTGGTACTACGGCAACAGCAGCCAGACATGGACGGCCACCGCGTCGGTCACCGTCCAGGACCCGCTGTCCTCGGCGGTCTTTACAGCGAATGAACAGCTCGATCCACGCCGTCACGTTTCCAACCAGTCGGCGATCATTCGCTCGCATACAGTTGCCGAGACAGCTGAGCGCAATCTCGCCGCGGCTGAGCCACCGTTCGTCGTTTCCTCGCTGTCCATCGAGCTCGGCCTCGCCGTCCAGTCGGCATCGTCGACTGACGTCATCACTATCAGCTTCCCCCATGTTGACGCCGACACCGCTGTCGCCACTGTCAACGCGGTCGTCGAGGCATACCGCGAAGTCAGCCGTGACGCCGCCGACAACGCGCTCGCCTCGGCGATCGAAGAACTCAACGTTGCCATCTCCGAGTTCGAGACGGAACTCGCCGGCCTAGCCCAACAGCTAGCCGACAACGCCGAGGTTTCTGCCACCGCAACGAGGCTCGAGACCGCCATCGACAACGCCGTCGGCAACCTGCTGGCACTCGATGTCCCCCCGGCAGCGGACGACAATCTGGCCCTTGGGCAAGTCTCCGACCGCTTCAGCGAGCTCGACTCCCTCATAGGCACGATGCAGAATGCGCTGGAAGAGGTCGGCACGCCGGTTATCGACGACGCTCTCGTTCGCCAGCAATCAGACCTGCTCACAAGACTTGCTGCCCTCCAACTCCGACGCGACGAGTTGTTCGTCGACGCTGAAGTCGCCGGGAGCGGGGTCGCGTTCGTTGTCGAGGCGCGGACGGCTGCACCATCATCAGTAGCCCTTTTCGCAGTCGCTGGCGCGATCATGGGCGCCATGCTTGGCGGGGCGTTGGCTTTCTACCTAGCCAGTGGCCGGCGTCACTTCGGAGACCGCACCGAACCACAAGCCGTGTTGGGAACCAATCTGATCGCCGACGTCCCCTTGTTCGCCGAAGAGAGGCTGGGTACAGAACTCCCCACCGTCGAGGCGCCTTCGTCGGTCGCAGCAGAGTCGTTCCGATTCGTCGCGGCGGGTCTTGCCGGCAGACCACGAGGTAGCTACAGCGACGGGCTCGTGGCGCAATCCGTTTCGGTCGCCGTCGTGGCTGCGGCTCACCTCGAGGGCAGCACAACCGTCACCGCCAATACCGGGCTTGCCGCGGCCCAAGCTGGAAACCGCGTCGCACTGATCGACGCCGACTTCGTCGGTCAGTCCCTCACCCGCTTGCTGGTTACCGAGAAACCCCGTTTTGGGCTGACCGATATCTCCCCCACCGGTGCCGACACCGATGCCGCAGGACAACACATCGCCACGAGCGGCCTTGGGACCCTCACGCTGTTCAGTCGAGGAACGACGATGACCGAGTCCGCCGACTTCTTCGCATCGGAACGAGCCACCGCCATCATGGACCGGCTCCATCTCGACTATGACCTAGTGCTCATCGATACCCCGCCACTGTTACGGGTTGCCTATAGCGGAAGCATCCTGCGATTGGCCGATGCAACGCTCGTAGTGGTCGGCCACGGTGGCAGCGCCCCCAATGCCGCGGAGCTGCGCGAACGGCTCCGCACAATTGGCACCCCGATGATCGGATATGTCTACAACCGGGCGCCGCTGCGCCGCGAAATGATCCGCATCGCACAGCAACAGCCAGACCAAGATCCGACCCTTTCTTCGACAGATGCCGCTGGCTAGACCTATACATGGTCACGGGTGGGCTCCTGCAGAAGTAGCGGGCCTTTAATCTCTAACCGACAGGGAGGGACACAAATCATCGGAGACTCGACAGTTCTCGTTGCGGCGAACACCACCACGTTGGTGGTCGGTGGCGCTACCGCGTTGGCATTCCTGCTGGCGCTCACTCTGGGAACCCGAGGCCAGATGTCCACACGTTTTCGGACCACGCCCGGGATCTCACTGATTGCAACTCCGCAGGAGGACGACCTGCACGAACCCAACATCGTGGGGTGGTTCGAAACCGCACTGCTGGGCGCCCTCTTTGGTTACGCAATGCTCGATCGTGGCTTCGCCTGGTTCCACGTCCCTGGTACACCGCTGTTCGTCGGTGAGTTGGTTCTCGCCATCGGCGTCGCGATGATGCTCACTTCCGCCAACCGAGTTAGGCCGCTCCTCCGGGGTGGCCACTCCTTCAAGACGCTGCGTCTTTACATGGTTTGGGGAGCTGTCTTACTGATACTGGGGGTCCCCGCATGGGGCCTTGACGCGATCCGAGATTCAGCGCTTTGGTATTACGGCCTGACTGCCTTCCTAGTGGCGTCGCTCATCGCGTGGGATCCCAGGCGACTCGAGCGCTGGTCGACATTGTTCGGCCGGGCGCTCCCCTTCATGCTGATCTGGTACCCGTTTGCCATCCTGGTCAAGACCATCCCGGCCGCCCTGATCAAGGTGCCCGACTCCGACGTTGCAATCCTCGCCCACCGTGCAGGAAACATGTCGGTCATCGCCGCCATCGGAATCGCCTGGCTATGGCTCGTTGATGCCGACAATCGGCTCTTCGCACTTCGCCAGCGGATCGCTCTCACCAGCCTCGGCACCATCGTGATCCTCTTCACTGGCCTGCAGAACCGGGGCGGTCTCGTCGCCACCACAATCGCACTGCTCCTTCTGATGTTCATGCTGAGTCAGCGCCGCGGTGACCTTGCCTTCGTCATGATCAGCGTCGGCATCGTGCTCGCCTCGCTGGCAATCACGTTCGACATTCGACTCGAGATCTTTGACCAGCGCGACGTCTCGGTCGAACAATTCGTTGGAAACGTCACGAGCATTTTCGATCGTGAGGCAGGCACGTC
>JASJHC010000382.1:0-5919 GCA_033791245.1 Acidimicrobiia bacterium
GGCTGGCTCGCGGTCGGGCTTGTCTTACTGAGTGTTCCGGGCCTGTGGACGATCCAGCTCGGTCAAATGGGCCTCTGGGTTGGAGCCCTGCTATTTGCGGTCTTCCTTTCTCTCCGCTCCGGGCATCTGTTTCGCGCCGGCCTGCTGCTGGGGCTCCTTGCCTTCAAACCCACCTATGCGGTGGGGATAGGCATCTGGTGGCTGATACGTGCCAAGAGGTATGGGGCGGCGATCGCTGGTGCCGCGGTGTCGGCTACTGCGTGTGTAGCAACAGGCTTTGCCATACCAGGCGCATGGTCCGACTACCTCGGCCTTGTCGATGATTCGGGGCAGGGCATGTTTGAATCGACCGTGACCTCGGGGTTCTCCATTCTCGAGATGCTGTTGCTGATCTTCCCTGAGTCGTCGCTGGCAGTTGTCATGTGGGTGGTCGCAACAGTGGTCTTGCTTGTCGCCTTCTGGCTAGTGCTGCGCAATCTGGAGTTCAGACTGGAGGCGGCCTTCGCTCTTGCAGTGGTCGTCGGGTTGTTGATTGCCCCTCGATTGGGTTGGTACGACTGGGTGCTGCTTGTTGTTCCCGGCGTGCTGGTGTGGCAGGGCTATCCGAGGCTTCATTCCCAAACCGTTGTGGCGGGTGCCTGGCTCTTCTTGGGTGCTGCGCTGAGTTGGATGCCCTTTTGGAGGGAACCGCTTCGGATAAGTGCATCGATCCAGTTTGCACCGTTGCTACTGCTCGGGGTCAGTTGGTGGTGGTGCCGGCAAGCGATGCAACTCGCAGCAGACGACTCAGCGCCGGCCTTGACCGTCGCACCGTTGTCTGAGCCGATCAGCTGAAGCGGCCTGCCACGTCGATACATCCGAGTAGAGCCGGCGGCACCTCAGGACTGGATGACAACATCGCTGCTCGCACGTCGTACTCGGAGTCACCGTTGCCCGAAAACACCAGGCTGATCTCGCCAGTGGGGCTCCACGCAAAGATGGCGCCTTCGAGATGGCTTGAGAAACTGCCTCCCGCTATCCACCATCCATCGCGGCCAAGCGCTGCGCCGACCGAAACCTCGAGATCAGCGGGCAGGTCGTCGAATCGTCCTTTGACCCAAGCGTCCAGCGCAGTCGCCAACTCGGCCTCGATCCTCGAGTCAGACTGCTCGACCAAGCTGCAGGCATCATCGGCAGACGCAGTGAACATGTTGGCGGTGTAGACGCCGTCGGCCGCGGTGTAGGTCACCCATGGCCCGTTGCAGCTGACATCGAAGAACCGCCCTTCCTCGGATACCTGGATGGCCTTGACCACATCGCCACCGTCCCACATGCGTATGTCGCCATTGCCGCCGATCCAGTAAGCACGGTTCCAACAGACCTCAGCGCGCCCGCGCAAACCCTTGCCAAGGCTCACGGTTGCGTTGTCGCTGTACAAACCGATCATCGTGTCGATCCCACTGCTTTCGAGTGGCTTTGATTCGAACCAAACCGTCACGTTGTCGCCACCGGTGGGCGAATTGCTCCAACACTTGCGATTGGTGTGCTCCGCGAGATCGTGGCCTTGCCCGTACAAAGACCCCGTCCACGCTGAGATGCAATCCCCCTCGGCGGAGTCGAAGGCAAAGTGGTAGCCGTCCATCTCAACAGTGCGAACCGGCGAATCGCCGCAGATTCTCTCGAACCGATGTTGCGATGCCAGGTCGTATATGTCGATGCAGGTGCGGTCGTCCAGCGGATCGATCAGAGCCATGTAGCGTCCGCTCAACGAGATCCTCGGTGAACCGCTCCGGCCGTCCGAGGTGTCCCAGGTTTGCTCGATGACCACGTTGGCCGTAACCAGGTCGTAGACGACGAGGTGGCTTGTATCCGTCGAGTTGACTGGTTCGGCCTCGACGACGGCAACCCAATCGTCGCCGAGTTCGACATCGCGGATAATCCAGTTTCGATCATCCGGTGGTACGTGTTTGATAACGGTCTGGCCGCCGCGCCTCACCTCTACCGACGGGACGTCGGGTTGCCCGGCGAACACGAGGGTGCTGCCATCGTATCGGGCATGACCGGACTGCTCGGTCATGACGAGCTGCTCCCAATTCCACTGATCCGAAATGATGGGGAGCGCTTGTGGGATGGCGGCAAGCGTGGTCGGCGTCGGTGTGCGGATGGTTGTGGACGGCTGCGGAGCAGTTGTCGTCGACGGGGGAACAACAGTCGTCGTCACCCGACGTTCTGGCTGCGGCAACGTTGTGGTGGTGGTCGGGGCTGCGAACGTGCAGCCAGCGCCCAACATCACCAAGACGACACCCGCCAGACCGATACGTTTCACCACAAACCTCCACCCCGATGCTGTTCATTGGAACAAACGCACTGCTTTGTCAGACAGTTCCATATGTCCCTTTGCATGTGGAATCGTGCCCGTTTCTTTCCGTTACGATTCGGGTCATGTCCCTCCCCGAACCTGCCCCCAGCAGCCGTATCAGGCTGCTCTCTTGGACCTTGTTGTGGCTTACTGTCAGCGTTGTCGTTGGCGGTGCGCTGGTTCGAGCCACCGATTCTGGGGCTGGCTGCGGCGAATCGTGGCCCATATGTGGTGGCCAGATCATTCCCAGTATCGGGAACTATCACACCTTCATCGAGGTGAGCCATCGCCTTATGACCGGTCTGCTGGGGTTTGTGTTAATCGCCCTGTTTGTCCTGGTGCGGCGTGACTTCGTCAAGGAACACAGGCTGCGTCGCGCAGTGTGGGCCGCCGGTGTTTTGCTCATCATCGAATCTCTGCTCGGTGCGTCGCTTGTCCTGTTCGGATGGGTCGAATTCGATGCCTCGATTGCCCGGCTCATCGTGGTCCCGATCCACCTCCTCAACACCTTCCTCCTGGTTGGAGCGATGGCGCTTGTCGCATTCTTCAGCAGCGGTGCTGGCGGGTTTGTCATCAACCTGAAGCGGACACTTGACCGGCTGGTCGTGGCCGGTCTTGGCGTCATCCTGCTCATCGGGGCAACCGGAGCGCTCAACGCATTGGCCGACACCCTCATCCAGTCCGATGCTCTCCGCATCGCCGAACCAAATGAATTCCAGGTAACCGAGCCGGTGCTGCGGCAGATCCGGTCGATTCATCCGTTCTTGGCGATTCTGGGTGGTCTTGCGCTGTACATGCTGGTTCGCTACCTAGGTGCTGAAGTCGGCAAGCCGGTACGGTGGCTGGCCATTGGAATCCAGGGAATCGTCTGGCTTCAGTTCGTTGTTGGTCTGGTCAACATCGCGCTTGAGGTGCCATTGGAGACGCAGTTGCTCCATCTTTTCGTAGCCGATGTCCTGTGGATCGCCTTCGTACTGCTCGGGGCGTATCTCCTCAGCGACGTCAGCCGTCCCGGGTCGGCGCACCCGGACTTATCGGTAGCGGAGGCGGTATGACCACTCCCGCAATCCGCATCACCAATCCCCGCACCGACACCTCGATAGTTAAGACATACGTCGAACTGATGAAACTGCGGATTGTCGAGTTGTTGCTGGTTACTACCTTGCCCGCGATGATCGCCGCGGCTGGGGGCTGGCCCGGCTGGTGGCTGGTGTTCGCAACGCTGTTTGGGGGCACGTTGTCATCCGCAGGCGCCAATGCCATCAACCAGGCGATTGACGCCGACATCGATCGGGTCATGAGCCGGACCAAAGGCCGTCCGTTACCGACGGACCGGGTCTCGACTCGCTCTGTCCTGATCTTTGGCGCGGCGCTGGGTGTAGCTGGGTTTGCCTGGCTGTGGGCGACCACGAACCTGCTGGCTGCGGTCTTGTCTACGGTTGGCTTGCTGACATATGTTTTCATCTACTCGCTGCTACTGAAGCTCTCCACCACCCAGAACATCGTCATCGGGGGAGCCGCCGGGGCAGTTCCTGCGCTCGTGGGATGGGCCGCCGTCACCAACTCAGTCGAGCTGCCAGCATGGATCATGTTTGCAATCGTCTTCTTTTGGACGCCACCGCATTTTTGGGCGTTGGCGATCCGGTACCGGAAGGATTACGAACGTGCCGGGGTTCCGATGCTTCCGGTTGTTGTCGGCGAGAAGCGGGCGATGGAGCATATGGTCGCCTATACAGTTGCGCTGGTCGGGACCACATTGCTGCTCTATGCCACTGGTCCGGTCGATTGGATCTACCTGAGCATCGCCAGCGCCGCCGGCCTAGCCTTCCTGGTCGGCACTTGGATGCTGCGTGATCATCCCAAAGCTGCAATGAAGTACTTCGGGTACTCCAACGTCTATCTAAGTGTGATCTTCCTAGCGATAGCAGTCGACGTAATGGTGCTCGGATGAGGGAGGCGATCCTCTACGTTGCCACTGTCATCGTGGTTCTTGGTCTCGCTTTGATTCTGTGGCGAGAGTTTGCAGATGCCGCGGACCGGCGCAAGGTGGGACCGTTGCGCGATACAGCAGAGGTGTTATTGCCTGTGATAGCGATGCTGGCACTGCTGTGGTGGGTGTGGGTCAGCTAGCTGGGCAGTGTGTAGGCATATCGTTCAGGGACGCCTGGAGTGCGGTCCGGTTTGAACCCGACCTTGGTGAAGTACTCCTCTTGAGCCTCTGTTGTCACCCGAGTCCAGGCGCACCTGCAGTTGGCCTCGGCAAAGACGCCCGACTCCGGTGAATAGAGCCACTTCGCTAGCTTGAAATCGCGGTATTGCGGGATAACAAAATCGAGCAGGACTTCAAATGAACTGTCTCGATGCACCTGGGCAACAACCAGGCCCGCCGGAACCATGTCGCGGAGGAGGAACACCGCCAGGGTGTTCGGTGCCGGCTCATACTTGAATTCAGGCTGAATCCGATTTGCTATCTCGTCCTTGTAGAAGTCGAGGAAACGGTCGAGAAATCTCGAATCGGGGCGCATGCGCAGGATGGTGAAGACCTCGTTCTTCTTCCTGACCAGAAGGCGCAGGTAGTAGAAGTGGATGCCGGCCGCCACCACGTTGACCAGGGCGATCGGGTAGGCCTCGATAGCCACGCTGTAGATGAGGAATGTCGACGAGGCGACCAGGCCGATGGTGCGGAGCCGCAGAATGGACTTCTGCATCAGCGACAGAATCACCAGCGCAGATCCGGCGTAGCCGATTACTTCAACCAGGGTTTCGTTCATCACGTCGCATCGTAGTTGCCGCTACCTCTGCACCACAGACAGTGCGGGGAGGAACATGGCGCAGGACACAGCTGCGATTCGAAGTGACCAACGTTTCGATGAGGCTTCTGTTGCGGAATACTTGTGCACACACCTGTCAGATCTGATTGGTGATCACGAGATCGTCTTCGACCAATTCCCCGGAGCTTGTGACGTGCTTGACGCTACGGACCGACTACACGGCCGATGATGACAAACGGTTGGTCGCGTGGCTCACCCGTTTCCCAGCTAGCCGAACCAACCATGACGATCGTGTCCTCGCTCACCGCAGGAGTATCGATCCACCACCAGTCTGCGGTGGGGTGGAGCAGGGCGAAATCGTTTGCCAGCTCCCAACTGGCCCCATCGACAGACGTGTATACCGAGCGCGGGTAGGTGCCATCGAACACATTTTGACCAATGGCGACAAGACCGAGCGGCCCGGAGCCAACGTCAAAGGTTGAAACCGAGTCCCCTGCATCGGTCACCACTCGACTCCACGCACCGCCATCCGGCGAACTCCAGAGTTGGATAAGCGACGTGCATTGTTCGCCTTGTGACGTTGCTACGCAACGTAGTTCAGACCCTTCTCCAACCACGAAGTACTTGGTTCGATGGCGTTGTAGATTCCATGCATACTGAGCTTCCTCGAGCGGTTCCGACTGAGTCAGTAGCTTCCAGTCGTGTCCGTCAACGCTGTGCCAAACCGATAGCGAAACGTCGGACCCGTAGCTCGAAGTAGCCAGGATGAAGCCTTCGTCGGAACCAGCCAACTCGACATTGACCTCCTCG
>JASJHC010000383.1:0-3034 GCA_033791245.1 Acidimicrobiia bacterium
AAGCCTGCCAGCAGCTCATCTGTACAGCTCGGGATGAAACGAGGCGTGATGGCGGGTTGTACCAGCCCGTTGGCATTACCGGAATGAGCGGTGATGTACTCAATGAGCTGGGCGGTCTCGGCCACCGCAACAGCCGCCGACGCATCTCGATAGAAATCGGGGCAGCCGTCTGCGTGATCCATCGCCACCTTGCCAACAACTGCACGCTGCCCCTGGCGCAGACAGACGTCGACAAGCTCCTCGGTGGCGGCGAGGTGGGTCGTCGCAAAATAGACGGCGGTTGTTGTGCCGTTGCCGATCATCGACTCGACAAGAGGCTCATATACGGCGGCAGCAAAGGCCAAGTCTGCGTATTTGGCTTCTAGAGGGAACGTATACCGATTGAGCCAGACCTCGAGCGGCACATCCAGAGCCTTGCCAAGCTGCGGCCACTGGGGAGCGTGGTTGTGCAGGTCGATTAGGCCCGGAAGCAGAAACTGCCCCTCACCGAACACGAAGAGTTGCCCTCGGCTGGCTAACGCATCGCGAACAGTGCAATGCTGCGGATCATCAGCCGCCAGTACGGAATCGATCAGCCCCGATTCGGCAACAGTGATTAAGGCGCCAGCTCGGGTTCGTACTTCGCCGCGAACCGGCGTATCAACGATCGTTGCTTCGATCCCGATCACGCCGGTTCGCTCCTTCTATGGGGTTAGGGTCGGGGTAGGGGTAGTGGTAGCAGGAACGATGCCGGGGAATGGCTCGGTCTCCCAAGAACCGTACTCCGCGCCGACACTGACCTCGGCGGTGCCTATCGATGCCAGGTACCACTCATCTATTGCTTCGGACAATGTGATGTCGGCAAGGCCAGCCTGTAGTTCTTCGAGCGTGGCCTCGGTCCTGCTGTCCACTCTGATTAGGTGAAAGCCAAACTGGCTCTCAACAGGGCCAACCACGTTGCCGATCTCGCCAGTCATGGTGGCATCGGCAAAGGGCTCTACGTATCCAGATGGCACGGTGCAGCCCAGGTCTCCGCCCGCCGCTCCGCTTCCGGTATCCGTGGAGAGCTCGATAGCGACATCCGCGAACTCGTCGCCCCCACCAAGACGATCTAACACCGCGGTAGCTTCTTCTTCAGTTGCGACGAGGATGTGGGCCGCACAAACAGTCGTCCAATTGTATGGGTCGTCCGTCAGCAGTTGCTGAGCCTCGACGACTGATGGGGGCGCCAGGGACTCCGTCAGTTCGTTCAAGACCTCTTCACCGATAAGCAACTGAGCTGCGTATAGATCGAGCCCTTCCTCGGAGATGTTCTGTGCCACGAGGAAGTCGTCGAACGTCCCGCCTGCACCCTGTGCTGTGAAGATGCGGTCGATCTCGGCAGCGATCTCATCAGCGGACGGCTCGATGCCGAAATCGTTCTTGGCCGTCTCCGCAATGGCGGTCCACTGCACCAATATGTCGAGAAGCTGCACAAGCTCTTCGTTCGACAGCTCCTCAGTTGATGGATGGACCATGGACTGCACAGTCGATTTCTCGATATCAGTCCCGTTGACGGTCGCCGCTACATCTGCCGAGCCAGAGCACGATGTAGCCAGGAGGGCAAGGCCGACCATGGCGAATAGATAGCGTTTCAAAGGGGGCACCTCAAGAATCGGAAGAATACGAGACGACACGATACTCGGTTACCAGATGAAGATTGCCTAAGAAAGTGGCTCACCCGACGCGACATCATCTGTGGGGACATCGAAGTCCAGTGATGGCTTGTCATCTTGAGGTGCAGTTGCTTCTGCAACTTCGTTCCACACCCCCGACATTGCGGTGTCGTTATCGTCACCAGCCGCACCGAGTTCTGCTTCGGCTCGTTGTGTCACAACCTCGCGTGCGTCGCTCAACACTTGATCCAGACGGTCTAACGCCGCCTGTGCCGTCGTTGCTTCATCTTGTGCCGCACCGTCTGCAACGTGATCCACGGTCGAAATCTCCGAAGCGCCTTCCCGTGCGTCGGCGAGGATCTTTTCTGCCTGTTCGTGGGCCCGCTGCAGAGCGCTGATACCTTCTTGCTCAACTTCGGCCCATCTCCGCTGCAACAGAGTCCGCTCGGTAATGAAGGCATCTTGGGCCTCCTCCAGGATGCCAAGCTTCTTGTTGAGTGTTGCAGTGTCCGCATCAATCTTTGCTCTGCGCTGTGTGCTCTGCTCGATTTCGGTCTGCACCGACTGCTTCTCAGCCTCGAAGGCCTGCTTTTCCATTGCAAGTGCATCCTGCTGTGCCGCGAGATCGGCCCGAGAACCGAGTAGGGAGTCACGGTCAGACCCCACCTCTCGGTTGACGCGTGCCGACAGATCGTCAGCTTCGAGCTCAGCTTTGGCGATCAGATCAACGGCCTTCGCCGCAGCATCCTCACGCTCCGCCGTCGCCGCAACCACCAACTCCTCAGCCTCCGCCTCAGCCTTAGCAATCAGGTCAACGGCCTTCGCCGCAGCATTCTCACGCTCCGCCGTCGCCGCAACCACCAACTCCTCAGCCTCCGCCTCCGCCTTGACAACCGTGGCATCGCTCTCTGCCCTTGCCGCTACAACCAGCTCCTCGGCTTCAGCCTCAGCCTTGGCAACTAATTCAATTGCCTTCGCTGCAGCATCTTCACCCTCGGAATCGGCCCGGACTCGGCTGACCGACTGCAGTTCATCTGCCTCGGCGTGAGCGTTCTCAACTAGCTCAGCGGCGGTGAGGGCGGCTGCTTCTCCCTCAGCTTGTACGGTTGCGACCAGCTCGGCAGCCTCGGTTTCGGCTTTCTCGACCAGTTCAAACGACCATGCAGTGGCTTCCTCACGATCGGCGGTCGCCGCGGTACGAAGGTCCTCAGCCTCAGCCTCAGCCTTGGCCACCAATGCTGCGGCGGTGGCTGCTGCTGACTGACGTTGTTCCTCGAGCCTTGTGTTCTCGTCGGCGACTAGTTGATCCACCGTCGCCTCGGCCTGCTCCTTTGCGGCCGCGGCACTTGCATGCGTCGACTCGCTCTCGGCGCGGGCGTCGGCGACGAGTTTCTCTGACT
>JASJHC010000384.1:0-13292 GCA_033791245.1 Acidimicrobiia bacterium
AGCGCATGATATGCGGTACCGACAACAGTGCCGGTCAGGATCAGCACGGTAATTGCCGACCAGTCCTGCAACCCGGCCAACCACAGGAACCGGACTGAAAGGTCGGCCCGCTCCAGACCGATGAGCGAACGGGACACAGCCCGGAGGGCGTGATACACACCCCCAGCTAGGACTACACACACAATGGCGGCATAGCCCTCGTTGGGATAGACCCTGGAAAAGTCCAGGTTGGGCACGCCGAGGAGCATCGACACAACGTGGAATGCACCACCGAACCCGGCGATAGCCACAACTTCCGCCAGGTACTCCGAGTTCAGCGTGGTGAGATCAACGGGACGGAACACCAGGTACAGCAGCCACGCCACGGTCAACGAGATCGCATAAATCGCCGCAGCCAACTGAGCGTCGCCCACCGCTATCGGCACGGCCGTGGCGGCACCGATCCCCAGGTAGACCCGGTTCCCGCTCATTGCGGGCACGTTCAGCATCAGAGACGCCACCATCAGCGAAGATGCAATAGCGACGGGAGTTGGGTCATCTCGCACAACCCAGGCAAGAATGCCGGCGACAAACGCCGTAGCGATGAACACCAGCATCGAAATTCGATGGAGACGCGCTCTAGCCATCCGTAGCCCTCGGATGGTCGCTATTTGATGTGGTTTCGCCCACCGGTGTACTCCAGGTGTGTCTGTTCAACACGCCCGCCCCAGCGATCCAGTGGATCGTCCACCCAAGGCTCGACCGTTGCCGATTGCTGTACGTTACGCACCAAGCGGCCTTCCGGCAAGCAACTAGCCCTGTCTGCAACGACGTTGCTACCGGGATGAGACGCTGGCCCCCGACATCGCTAGGGTTCAGCTGAACCTGCGTAGAGCATGAGGAAGGCCGCGGACCGTGTTCGACAACGAAGAATTCGAAGAGACTATCGCCCAGCTCGAAGCCGTCGAAGCGGTGCGAGTGGTTCGCAAGGGCGGACGGATCGTGGAACTGCACGTCTTGGCAGCTCCATCGAAATCTCCCAAGCAAGTGTCGCGCGACATCCAATCGTTGGCGATGGCCAAGTATGGAGTCAACATCGACCGCAGGGTGATTTCGGTTGTGCAGCTGGCCGCTGACAGCATCAAGCAACGTACCCTGAAGCGCCCTGCCCTAATGCGGATCCGCGAACAGGCCGACAACAACCGCACCACACTGACCGTGACGTTGGCTTGGCAGAACGGAGAGCATGTCGGCTCGGCTACCGGGCCGGATGCGGCATCAGCACGGCTGCGCCTGGTTGGCGAAGCAACGCTGCAAGCCATCGAGTCCATCTTTGCTGACACCCCGCCACTTGCACTTGACGCAATTGGGACAGCCGGCGTCGGAATGCGTACCGCACTCATTGCTGTGATCGTCTTCGCTGGCAAACAGGGCGAGGAACTCGTGGTGGGCTCGGCGATATCGGCGGGCGACCACGACGAAGCCGCCGTGAAGGCAGTCCTTGACGCGTTGAATCGGCGCCTTCCCGCAATGTCGTCGTGACCCCTGGCATGCCGGATCGGCTCACCGGCGCCCAACTCGTCTCTGCGGGAAGGGCGGCTGCGGTCACTCCTCATTTCCTAGCCTCGCAGGCAGCAATAGACGTTCTTGCCGATGGCGGTAACGCGGCCGATGCCGCCATCGCGGCCAACGCCACCCTGGGGGTTGTGGCTCCAGAATCATGTGGTGTCGGCGGGGATCTGTTCGCCCTGATTCACACCCAGGGGATTGCTAGACCACATGCACTCAACTCTTCGGGTCGAGCCGGAACCGGAGCAACCGTGGACGCGGTCCGTCAGGCCGGCCACAACATCGTTCCGATCGAAAGCCCCTTTTCAGTAACCGTGCCTGGTTGTGTGGATGGCTGGGAGGCAATCGCAGCCCGCCACGGATCCCTTCCGCTGTCACGACTGTTGTCCCGTGCCATCGAACACGCCACCAATGGCTTCCCTGCCTCACCGGAACTCGCCGGTTCGCTCAGCAGATTTGAGGCGGTTCTCCGCTCCCAACCAGCATCACTGGGCCTGTATCCCAAGGAGCGTCCGCCAAGACCGGGCGAGTCAGTCACCCGCCCGGGTCTAGCCAAGACGCTTGGTTCCATTGCACGGTCAGGCCGTGACGCCTTCTACACCGAAGAGGTCGGAGACAACATCATCGCCGCGACCAGGGGTGTTCTCAACGCAAACGATCTGGCCAAGATCCAGGCACGCTGGATCAATCCAATCTCACTGGACATCATGGGCTGGACCGGATGGACGATCCCGCCGAACTCACAGGGGTATCTGACTTTGGCTTCTGCCTGGCTGTTCGAGCGACTTGACCCGCCGCACGACCCAGAGCATCCCAGCTTCACCCACGCCGCGATCGAGTCGTTCCGCGCGCTGGCTTGGGAGCGCGACGATTTGGTGGCCGACGCACGCTTCGCCCCGATGCCTGCCGGTGAGTTGGTGGCACCGTCACGTCTTGAGCAACGCCTCAATCGGATCTCAATGGACCGCAGAACCGAGTGGCCGGTACCGGCGCCGGCACCGGGCGGTACCGCCTACTTATGTGTTCGAGACGCACAAGGAATGGGAGTCTCGCTCATCCAATCGAACTTCCACGGTCTCGGTTCGCGTATCGGCGCCGGCAACTCCGGGTTCTTTCTGCACGACAGAGGTTCGGGGTTCACTCTCGAATCGGGGCATCCAAACCAGCTGGCACCGGGGAAGCAGCCGTTGCACACTCTGTCGCCCTCGCTGTGGACCAACGACGGAGATCTAGCGATGCTGCTTGGTACCCGTGGTGGTGACTTCCAGCCACAAACCCTTCTGCAGATGCTCACCTATCTGCGATGGGGGGATATGGACGCAGCGGCTGCGCAGCTTCTCCCCCGCTGGACAACCGAGGAGTGGCGTCAAGGAAGCACCACGATTGCATACGAACCCCATTTCGATGGGTCGGTCCCCACCGACCTTGATCGACGCGGACATACGACGAAGGCATCCCCCGGGTGGATGTCAGGCTGGGGCCCAGTATCAGTGATCACTGGCGAACAAGAGGCAGTGCGTGGGGCCGCCGACCCACGAGGTGCAGCAACGACCGCCCTCGGACTCTGAGAAAGCTGCTCACGCGTGCTTTGAGTCGAACAAGGTCTCGTCAGCAGGCGGGGTGGGGCGCCGTTGTGCCTCTCGCTTCTTCTGGCGCCGTTTCCCCCAAGCCAACAAGACTGTCAGCAGCAGGAACGTGACGACGAGGGCCACACCCCACTCAGCTCCAAAAGACCCCTGCGGCAATTCTTCGCGAAGCGCGATCCGCCACCGATTCTCTACTCCCGCCCATGTTTCCTGAGTGGGATCGCGCAGAATGGCCAACCCCTCTGTTTCGATCGCATGGTCGATGAAAAGACCCATGTTCGAGGCGACGAACTGCGGGTCGAAGAAGTAGGGATCAGGCTTTGTATCCACAACCCATTCGGTGGCGTCGTCCGCGGTGCGCAACTCGGGGTTGGGATCGTCAAGGAACATCGCAACGACCAACTCGTTGCGGTATTGCTCCATCAGTCCAGCAGCCCGTGCCATGTACCAATGAGCGATAGTTGATCCGAGCGGCTCGGGATACCCGCCTTCGATTCCGAGGTCGGCAGCTAGTTGCCACAGAGCGATATGGGGCAGGCCAAAGGCAATGGCGTCATCGACCGTACGGATCTCGACAGCTGCCAGTACAAGCATCTTGTCCTCTCCAAAGACACCGACATGCAGACGCTGTCCTGGGGCGGCGTATGAGGAGAACGCCGGCGCCAACTCAGCGACGGCCAAGCAGGCCACGCCTCCGTCAAGGCCTCCCAATTCCGACTGGACCAGGTTTGCGTTCCGCTCGACATCGGCGGCGAATCGAGCGGCCATTTCGGGCGTCATGCCCGCGGTGGCCACTGTTATCGGTGCATCGATTGGCGAATCGACCCAGTCCACATCGGGGAAGCGCTCGGCACAGCGGGCCTGGTCAGCGAGCGCTGTTCCCGGTAGTAACACGATGAAGACGGCGATGAACGCCATAAATGTTGTGTGCCTCACCGTCGAAACTCTAACGCCGACCAATACTTGCCATAATATGGTGCATATCGGCTTGCTGTGGAGGGCTCCTAGGTCCTAGCCTGGCACCGGCGTGCGTTGCGCCCGGTTGGATACCCAACCGACACCAGGAGCGGACAACACCTCGTGCGACCTCGTTTCCAGATCTCTGCAGCAGGATCATTGATCGTGATCCTTATTGCCGCGCTCGGATTCGCAGCTGTTGGCGCCGACACGCCGCGTCAACAGGAGACGACCCCGGTGGTGAACGTGCTGCCCGCGTCGCTGTCGGCAAGGGTCGCCGCGGCTAGCTTCTCTGCCGTGCTCAACCCTGAGATCACCCAAACCGCGGTCGTCGAAGAGACCGTGGTAGCTCCTGTCGAACAAGCAGCCGCTCCCCGCGTGGAGCCCACCCCTGCGACGACAACCACGGCACCGCCTCCGACAACAACTACCACCAAGGCACCGACGACCACGACAACGGCACCGCCGCCACCCACAACGACCACCACAGCTCCTCCTCCTTCAACCACGACAACCGCACCCCCAGCAACCACTACGACGGCTGCGGCTGTGACGACACCGACCGAGCCTCCGGTTGAAGGTGGATCACGCGACGTTGCAGAGTGGCGACCGTTGGCCGAGCTGTACTTCCCATCGGAGTTGGTTGATGAAGCTCTATCGGTCATCGGATGTGAAAGCAACGGTGATCCCCTCGCCTACAACCCGCGATCGGGCGCCTCAGGTTTGTTCCAGTTCATTCCTGGTACCTGGTCCTGGGCTTCAGTGAACGCAGGATTCAGCGGAGCATCCCCGTTCAACCCAGAAGCGAACGTCGGGACGGCCGCCTGGCTGGTACAGACCTCAGTGAACCAGGGCAATGACGCGTGGTCGCACTGGAGTTGCAAGCCCTAAATCTTGAATATCCGCCAGTGTTGGCCAATCGCCGGTGCGGCGGCCGGTGCTTCTGCTTTTAGGTTCTACAATTGGGGCGTGGCAAAAAGACTGATTCGTTTCGTAGGCCTCGTCGCCGTCGCCTCAGCCATTGTGTGGCTGACCAGGGAGCATCTGCTCCCCACCCCACATGTGTCCCATGAACCGCCACCGCACTACCGCTCGACACCCCCGCCACCCCAGACCGCTGCCGACGACCTCACCGAGATCAAAGGAATTGGGCCTGTGTATGCCACCAGGCTGATGGACATGGGTATCCACTCGTTCCGCGGGCTGTCCGAACTCGCACCCAGCACAATCACCGACACAGTCGGCGTTACGCTAAGAGTCGCTACGGACTGGGTCAACCAAGCACATGCCAGGATGGCCTGACCTGGTGACTGACAACTCCACCCTCAGCGCCTACCAGCTCGACCCAAGCGCACTAGCCCAGCTGGCACCAGGCGAGCCCTCTTATCGCATCAATCAGTTGCGGGAATGGCTGTACGAACACCCCGTCCTGCGCCCCGACCAAATGACCAATCTCCCCGCGACGCTGCGCGACTCACTGTCCGGACGCCTCTGGCCTTTTGAAGTCGAAATTGAGCAATCAGCGGACAACGGTCGAACCCGCAAGTGGCTATTCCGCGCTCCGGACGGTGCATCGATCGAAGCTGTACTCATGGGTTACCGGAAGCGGACAACGCTGTGTATCTCTTCGCAGGCCGGCTGTGCCATGGGTTGCACATTCTGTGCAACAGGGCAGTTCGGGTTTGAACGTCATCTTGACGCCGGCGAGATCGTGGCCCAGGTCGCATATGCCAACGCTGCGTTGCGCCAGCACCCACTTACCGATTCACCGAATCGCGTCACCAACGTTGTGTTCATGGGCATGGGCGAGCCATTGGCCAACTACGACAATGTCCGCGAGTCGTTGTATCGCATGATCGATGTCATCGATATGGCGGCGCGGTCAGTGACTGTCTCAACGGTTGGTGTGGTTCCGGGGATACGCAAGCTCGCAGACGAACCGTGGCAAGTGAGTCTGGCCATCAGCCTCCATGCGGCAGACGACGCCCTCCGAACCAGCCTCATCCCGTTGAATAAGCGCTATCCGCTGGACGAACTCATCGATGCCGGCCTCTACTTTTTCCGCAAGACGGGACGACGAATCTCCATCGAGTGGACGATGATGGACGGGGTGAACGATTCTCCCGACCAAGCCTCGAAACTGGCCCGCATTGCCGCACAGCTCAGCGCCCACATCAATGTCATTGCCCTGAATCCGACACCGCTGACGGAACACCAAAGACCGAGCCGGATGGGCATTGACGAATTTATGTCGGAGCTCTCTCGATTCGGAGCGAACGCAACATTCCGGGAGACCAGGGGCCAAGAAATTGACGCAGCCTGTGGTCAGCTCCGGGTTCGCAGCGCCACTCAGAAGCACAAAGGCAAGGAAACATGAAACTCGAAACCGGTATGCAGGCGCCCGCTTTCAGCCGGCCCGACGACGCAGGTGTCCAACGCAGCAACGATGACTATGCCGGCAAGGGGCTGGTCATCTACTTCTATCCGAAGGCATTCACCCCCGGCTGTACCGGCGAGTCGTGTGACTTCCGTGACAACCACGACCGTTTCCTCGACGCCGGGTATGCAGTGATCGGGGTCAGCCCTGACTCCAGCACGCGTCTTGCGGAGTTCCGAGCCGAGTACAACCTGCCGTTCTCGCTTCTCAGCGACGAAAACCACACGATGGCAGACGTCTTCGGAGCGTGGGGAATCAAGAAGAACTACGGCAAGGAATACGAGGGGCTAATCCGCTCAACCATCGTGCTCGAGGCAGATGGAACCGTTGCACATGCCTGGTACAACGTGAGAGCGAAAGCCCACGTCGGCCGAGTGAGCAACGCTGTCCTCGACACGGTGGAATGACGCACCACCGTCTATCGCCCACCAATCCACAATTCACTCTGCGTTACGATCGAGATCAAAAGGGGACGCCACGATGAAGCCTGTACGCAAAGCAATATTTCCGGTAGGGGGACTCGGCACCCGATTCCTTCCAGCGACCAAAGCCATCCCTAAAGAGATGCTGCCGGTCGTTGACAAACCCCTGATCGAATACGCAGTTGAGGAAGCACGGTCGGCTGGTATCGAAGAGTTCATCTTCGTTACCGGGCGCGGCAAGAGCGCCATCGAGGACCACTTCGATAATCACTACGAGCTCGAACAAACACTCCGCGAACGCGGCAAAGAAGACGAGTTAGCCATGTTGGAAGCGTCAAAGCTCGAACCAGGCCAGGTTGTCTACGTACGCCAGATGTCCCCGCTCGGGCTCGGTCACGCGGTCTGGTGTGCCCGTAACCTCATCAACGACGAGCCGTTTGCGGTTCTCCTTGCTGACGACCTCATCAAGGCCGACAAGCCAACCCTCCGCGAAATGGTCGAGGTATACGAACAAGAGGGCGGCAATGTGGTTTCGCTGATGGAGGTCCCCGATGACCACACCTCGCGTTACGGCATCGTTGACCCGGGAGAGATGCGCGGCCAGCTGGTAGAGATCAAAGGCCTTGTCGAGAAGCCCGATCCGGTAGACGCTCCCTCAAATCTTGCCATCGTTGGCAGGTACATCTTGCAGCCATCGATCATGACTCATCTGGGCCAGGGCACTGCTGGGGCCGGAAACGAGATCCAGCTGACTGATTCCATGTTGGAGATGATCGGAGACAGCCCATTCAACGGACTGCGGCTGAGCGGCACCCGATTCGATTGCGGTACCAAGGCCGGCTTCCTCGAAGCAGGGCTTGCCTACGGTCTGGCTAGGGACGATCTGGCGCCAAATCTGCGTGAGCGACTTCTCGCTGTATTCGAAAGCTGACGGTCGCCAAAGCCGGGAACAGGAGCAGCCCACCCCGGGTTGCAGGAAGAGTTCAACCAAAAGAGGACCACATGGGCAAACTGCACGATCTACACGGCAAGGGCCAATCTGTTTGGCTGGACTTCATCCGACGTGACATGCTCGTCAGCGGTGAACTCGACACCATGGTCGCCGACGGAATCAGGGGCCTTACCTCGAATCCGACGATCTTCCAGAAGGCAATCGGCGGCTCCGACGCATACGACGACGCAATTCGAAGTGCGCTGGCGACGAACCCCGACCTCGGTCCTCTTGCGGTCTACGAGATGCTGGCGGTAAGTGACATCCAAGACGCCGCCGACGCCCTGCGCCCGGTATACGACGAGAGTACCGCCGCCGATGGATACGTCAGCCTCGAGGTGTCGCCGTTGTTGTCGGCCGATACCGATGGGACCATCACTGAAGCCCACCGGCTCTGGAACCTGGTTGACCGACCCAATCTTATGATCAAAGTCCCCGCCACACCCGAGGGCATCCCCGCTATCGAGGAGCTGATCGCAGCCGGGATCAACGTGAACGCCACCCTGATGTTTTCGATGGCCGACTATGAAGCTGTTGCCCAGGCTTATGTGCGTGGCATTAGCCGCACAGCCAATCCGCAGCGTGTTGCCTCGGTGGCTTCGTTCTTTGTCAGCCGAGTCGACACCAGCGTTGACGCTGGCTTGGAAAAGAACGGTTCTCCAGATGCTCTCGCCCACCGTGGCAGGGCAGCCGTGGCCAACGCCAAGCTGGCGTACGCCCGCTATCTCGAGATCTTCGAAGGGTCCGGGTTTGCGGCCCAAAAAGAGCGGGGTGCCCGCCCCCAGCGTGTTCTCTGGGCCAGCACTGGTGTGAAGAATCCTTCTTATCCGGACGTGCTCTATGTGGAACCGCTGATCGGCTTCAATACCGTCAACACCATGCCGCCGGCCACGATTGATGCCTTCCTCGACCACGGGGATCCCGACAACGGTGCGCTCACGATCGACGTCGATGCAGCACACGCCGACATCGCCGCCCTCGCAGACCTCGACGTGGATCTCGACGCAATAACCACCCAGCTGCAGAGCGACGGTGTTAAGTCGTTCGCCGACTCGTTCGACGACCTAATGGCTACGGTCGCCGAAAAGATCAGCGAACTGTCGTAGGACCGGTACCAGCTACCCACCGGCTGGCGGCTAGAAAGGCACCCCGACCGCGTCGCAGAGGAAGTTCATGAACGGCGCTGCCCGTTTGCATGCGTCGGCATAGTCGTCCATGAAGTGGTCCGACACCACCGACTTCTGTGTGATCTTGGTGGAAGCAATGAAGTCTTTCCGCTTGAGATCCTCGATCAGAGGATGGTCCTCGTCGTAACCGCGCGGTGGACGCTTGAGAGAATCGCCGCCAAGTTCGAGGGTTTCGGTGAACCGCTTGCCGCGCGAGGCTCGTTTCCAGCGAGCCGGGTCTTCGGCAATCGCATCACGGATCTGATAGGCAAGCTTGGTTTCTGGGCGCCACAGCCCGACGCCGATGAAGCACTCCCCAGGCTCGATGTGCACGTAGAAACCGGGGGCATGAGCATCTTTACCGGCGATATGGCGAAACTGCATTCCCGTGTTCAATTTGTATGGCGTCTTGTCTTTAGCGAACCGTGTATCCCGCTGGATCCGAAATAGCGATCCACCTACCGTCCGCGAGTCAGCAACAAAATGGGGGCTGATCTTCTTCAGCGGTATTGCGAAATCGTTGATGAACTCAAGCGCAGGCTCTCGTACGTACTCTTCGTATGCGTCTTGATGCGCCTTGAACCAATCACGATCGTTGTTCTCGGCCAGGTCCTTCAGGAACGCAAACAGCTTGGGGGTGAAGTATCTCTTGCTCATGACAACAACCTACATTGTCGAAGTGACAGATGGCAGGGGTTCGATCGACGGTGACCTTGGCGTATTCTCTGGCCATGCCAATCTTTCGCAAAAGAGCAGACAGAATCCGCGGCGTCGCTGGGTCGCTCGAAGGAACAACCGCTCTGGTTATGGACGGTACCTGTGGTGCCGGCCCCGGTATCACCAAGGTGATCGCGGAAGCTGGCGCTGCAGTGTTCTTGGCCGGACCCCACTCACCAACGATCGACGTACAGCTACACACTCTTGCCAACTCCCCGATCGAGGTCACCCCGATCGTGGTGGACGCCAGGACCGACCGACCGTGGGACCAATTCCTCGGCTCGATTGACCGGCCGATCGATATCGCAATCCTCAACCCGACCACAACCGACCTCGGCCAGGATGAACAACTAGGACCGCAAGGCACCGTCGCTCTCGCCGAAGCCGTCGCTGGTCAGATGCAGGACCGTGGCCATCCCGGGAGCATCGTTTTCGTAACGGGGATCCGCAGTGCCGAACCCCAGTCATCGGCGGTTGCTTATCTCAACGCCGAGATGCAACGGCTGGCCAGACGACTGGCCGCCAACGCCATCCGAGTCAATGCGGTCGCTCCCGGCCCTATCGGTACCAATCGTCGCGGCAATCCGCTGTCAAGCCGAGCAACGCCACTCGGTCACGTCACGCTGCATCCCGTCGAGGTTGGCAAGGCGGCATGGTTCCTCGTCAACGACGACCTGAGTTCCGCCATAACTGGCAGCACCCTCAAAACAGATAGGGGCGCATCTCTGTTGGCTCCGGAATGGTGATACATTCGGAACACAGGCCCCAGCCGGCAATCGCCACTGGGCCTCGGTAGGGCTCAGCCAGGCCTCAGGAGACAGCTCGTGACGACCACAAATCGGTGGCGCCAGCTCCGTTCGTTCTTTCCCAGATCGAGCGCCAGGTTTGTGATGGTGGCGGGCCTTGCTGGGCTGAGTGCACTACTCGTTATCCCCATCCCCCTCCTCGTCCAATACATCCTGGACGACGCGGTGCCTTCGATGCAGACGACACGCATTCTTGGCGCTGGATCGATCTTGGTTGCGCTACTCATCGCCAACGAGGCGGTGGGTTGGCTCCGCAGAACGACGATCGCCAAAGCCGGCAAAGCTGCGATCGAAAACCTACGACACGCTCTACTCGAGAAACTGCATGATCTCCACATCGATTACCACCGCCGCACCGAACCCGCCCGCATCCACGACCGTATAGTCCACCACACCGCAGCGATCGACCTCATGTTGCAGGAATTGCTTACCACCGTTCTGCCCGCCGCCGTGCTTGCCGTCGGCATGGCCGGTGTACTCATCTCCATTCACTGGCTCGCCTTTCTCGAAGCCCTGCTCCTGCTGCCGTCGGTCTATGCGATCTATCAGTTCTTCCAACCACGGATCAAGGCGGCCCAAGACCAAAGCAACCTCGACACCGCCACCCTGAGCGACCGGGTGATGCGATCGATCCGATCCCTAGAGCTAACCAGGACCGGGGGTACAGAAGCGGTGGACCTTGCGGAAAACGATCGCTTGCTCAGCGCGGTCCGCACCAGCGACGAGCGAATCCGCATCGTGCGGGGTGGATATCGAGCCACACAGCGGTCGGTCCTTGCCATCTTCGCGACGGTCATCCTGGGCACCTTGGGGGTGGCTTCGGCGCACGGTGACATCACCATCGGCGAGATGTTTGCCTTCTTTGTTGCGCTAGCGCTCCTCGTCATCCCAATCGGCATGACTCTGGCAGCCGCCCCCATCTCACGGGAGGGCAATTACTCGCTCCGCGAGGTCAACGACTTTCTCGATCTGGAGATGGAGAGACCATATCGGGGCACGGCAACGCTTGATCGTCTCGGCATTGTGTCGCTCCAGGAAGTGTCCTTCGGCTATGGCGGCGAGCCACTATTGACCAACGTGAGTCTGGACCTGGTTCCGAGAACAGTGACGCTCATCTCGGGTCCGAATGGATCGGGCAAGAGCTCCATTGTCAGCCTTTTGCTCGGTCTGTTCCGACCCGAGAGCGGACAGCTCACCATGGATGGGGTCACCTACGACGATCTCGATATGGCCACGGTCCGCCAACATATCGGCCTGGTTGCGCAGGACCCCGTAATCATTGCCGGCACCATTGCGGACAACATCAAGTACGGGGTGCCCCAGACTTCCGACCCTGAGCTGTGGCAAGCTGCCCACCTGGCTACCGTCGATGACTTCATCGTGGACTTCAGCGATGGCTATGACCATCAACTCGGCTTTGGGGGTAGGACTCTGTCAGGTGGCCAGCGGCAACGTATCGCCATCGCCAGAGCCCTAATCCGCAGTCCGCAGCTGTTGGTCCTGGACGAACCAACCAGTCACCTCGACATCGGCACCCTGCGCAGAATCATCACCAACATTTTGCGCCAGCCGACCCAACCGACTGTGGTTATCACCAGCCATCATCCACGAGCCGTAGCCGGAGTTGATCGTCTCTACCGGATCGAAGGCCGGCGCCTCATGGAAGACATCACCGCAGAAGATAATCCTGCGGCGGACGCAGCAACCCCCAGCTGAGCCGACGATCACGAAACCGTCGACCTCACCTCGACCCCCTGCACCCATACCTTGGTGACGTTGCGCCTGACCGCGGTGTTCACGATCTTTTGCAGGACATCATCGGGTGAGTCGAGCTCCGGCCAGACTGTGAGGTCCGTGTCCGGGACCGCGCTGTCTATGACCATTGCGTCAAATGAGTAGCCCGGCTCTAGGACCCCGATGGGCAGGCCAAGGGCTTCACCGCCGCCGGTGGTAGCCATCCAGAAGGCCTCGGCAAACGAGACCCGGCTATTCGGAGTCCCCCTGTCTGCCGCCGACACCGTCGCATCGACGCCATCCTCGAGCACCCGCGAAGCCACGACCGCATTGGTCACCGCTCCGAATATCGAAGATCCAGGACCCCCGGACACATCGGTACCAAGGCCGACGTGAGCACCGGCCTCCAGGGCATGGCGGGCGGGGAAAACTGCGTTGGCAAAGAAGAAGTTGGACAGAGGACAGTGGGCGACAGCTGCTCCGACGGTCGAGATGAGGGCAAGATCTCGATCAGTCACGAAGTTGCTGTGGGCCAACACCGTCTTGGATGTCAGCAACCCAAAGTCGTGGTATGTCGCGGTGTCGCTCTGCCCGAATCTCTGCAAACCGTAGGAGTGAGCCCAGTCCGATTCCGAGCAGTGAGTCTGGATGTAAGCGGCGGTGCCTTCGGCCAGCTCCCCTAAGCCTGCCAGCAGCTCATCTGTACAGCTCGGGATGAAACGAGGCGTGATGGCGGGTTGCACCAGCGCGTTGGCATTACCGGAATGGGCGGTGATGTATTCAATGAGCTGTGCGGTCTCGGCCACCGCAACAGCCGCCGACGCATCTCGATAGACATCGGGGCAGCCGTCTGCGTGATCCATCGCCACCTTGCCAACACCTGCACGCTGCCCCTGGCGCAGACAGACGTCGACAAGCTCCTCGGTGG
>JASJHC010000385.1:0-3911 GCA_033791245.1 Acidimicrobiia bacterium
GTCTCATCAGCGCCATCGTCCGAGTCGCCGCACGCGGCAGCGACTAGAGCGAAAGCGAGAAGAGCAGCAAACCACAACACCTTGCGGCTACGCCACAATCGATTCAAGGTGTTGCCTCCTTGGTATTCCGTGTTGGGAAACTGTTGAGATCAGTGTCTAACGCCAAAGCCACGTAAGAGCGACAGTGGTAACCGCGAACACCGCAGAAGCGGCGACCGTGATCCGGTCGAGATTGCGCTCGACCACGTTGGAGCCTGAGAAGCCTCCAGTCGACCCACCACCACCGAACATGTCAGATACGCCTCCACCCCGGCCTGCATGAAGCAGGATGAGGAAAATGAGACCTAACGACACGAGCGCGTGAAGCGCTGCGACGACTGATGCCAAGAGTTTCCCTTTCTCACACGGGGCCCGCAGACGCGGGCCGTCAATCGCGCAGTATGGAGCCTTCTGGTCAGAAGATCAAGTTACGCCCAGGCAGGTTTTGGAAACTGCTGTCTGTACTTGGCCGAACGCAACGACGAGCCAGCAGTGGCATCTTCAAACCTACCCGCTAGCCGGCTTGTTTGGCGACAGCTTCTGCGGCTGCTGCTGCGGCCTCCGCATCGCCGAGATAGCGGCTTGAAATTGGACGAAGGTCTTCATTCAATTCGTAGAGCAGCGGTATCCCCGTCGGGATGTTGAGACCGGTGATGTCGTCCTCAGAGATTCCATCGAGATGCATGACAAGGGCACGCAAGCTATTGCCGTGGGCGGCCACGATCACCTGCTTGCCGGCACGCAGATCGGGGACTATGGCATCGAACCAATACGGAAGCATGCGATCGACAACGTCTTCCAGACACTCGGTTGCCGGTAAGAGATCAGATGGCATCCATGAATAGCGGGGATCATTGCCCGGGTGACGCTCGTCCATCGGATCGAGTGCCGGCGGCGGGGTTGAGTAGGAACGGCGCCACACCTGGACCTGCTCTTTGCCGTGCTGATCTGACGTCTGTTTCTTGTTGAGACCCTGGAGTGCTCCATAGTGACGCTCATTGAGCCGCCAATGCTTAACGACAGGAATCCACACCTGATCCATCTCGAGGAGCGCAAGGTGGAGAGTGTTGATCGCTCTCTTCAGTAAAGAGGTATGCGCCACGTCAAATGCAAGACCTTCCTCTTTCATGATCTGACCGCCAGCCTTGGCCTCTTCCACTCCCTTTTCGGAAAGAGGAACATCAGTCCAGCCGGTGAACACGTTTTCCAGGTTCCAAGTCGATTGGCCGTGACGAAGAAGTACTAGTTGTGCCATCTGTGCGCTCCTAATCGCTGTACCCAGAAGGTAGCGCAGTATCGGTTCCGATCACAGATCGAGACGATGCCAGAACTCGATGTTCCAGGTGTGGCTCGCCTGACTGGGGTTCATCACAAAGCCGGCGATCGAGTCGGCCCACACCGCACCGACGACGCTGCGGGAACCTACGGGAACGACTACAGCATTGTCGGCAAGGATCTGTTCGGCGGCTTGGGCAAGAGTTGCGGCCTCACCGGGATCGACCGTCTCGCGGGCAATCGCAAGGATGTCGCGGAACCTATCGACTGCATCATCCTTGACTGATGAGTCAGGCGTGCCCCACCGGTAGTAGTTGCCACCGTCGGGCGCCGGCGCGTCCGGATCGAATAGATCGAGCGTGGTTAGGAACGCGTTGGCGCCGGGACTTGCCACCCATGCCCACCAGCCGACATCCCATGTCCCATCGTCGAGAGTCTCGCCAAAGAACAGTTGCGAGTCCTCGAGTTGGAGTTCGACGTCTATCCCAATGTCGGCCAACGCCGACTTCATGTAGTCGGCGATGCGGGGCCGCTCCTCCGCATTGCTTGTCGTGGAGAACACCATTTGGGGCGAATCAGTAGCGCAGTCGCGGCCGGCAAGCTCGCAAGCCTCAGCAAGTAATGCAGTAGCCCGATCCACGTCGTAGCCGTACTGAGTCCACGGCCCCTCGGCGAAACCGGGATGCAGGATCGAGGTGATCGGCTCCCAACCGACAAGCTGTGCCATTGCGTTGCGATTCATGGCGTAGGCAACTGCCTGCCGAAACGCCGTGTACTCGTTGAGAGAGTCTGGGTTGCGATTACCAGACCCGAACTGGAAATTGAGGTGCTCCCACACAGGTCCTGGTCGCACGTGCACCGCGGCACCTGCGGATTCGAGATCGCGCAGGCGATCAATCGTCGCCGGAGCGGGTGGTGGCTGGATCACGTCTACCTTGCGGCGAGAGAACGAGCCGATCAACTCCTCGGTCTCGGGGATGAATCGAAACTCAACACCATTGAGGTATGGCAGGTCGTCCCCCGTCTCAGGGTCTTGCTTCCAGTAGTTGTCGTTGCGGATCAGACGAATGTATTCGCCACGCTGCCACTCCTCGAACACGAACGGACCCGCCGCCGGCCACATGGCCTCGTTCCAGTCGGTCAGGAAGTCAGAGTCATCAACCGCATGCTTTGGGATCACGACTGGAAACATCATCTCGTAGACGACGGTGGGGGTGGCCAGAGTGAATTCGAAGGTCTTAGCATCCGCCTCGGTGGCCACTACGTCATAGGGAAGCTCAATGTCTCCAGCGCGTCGGTTCATCATCACATCAAGTGTGAACTCGAAGTCGTGGCCCGAGATCGGGACACCGTCACTCCAGACCGCTTCATCTCTTATCTCGTAGCGAACCGTCATGGTCCCGTCTTCGTTAACCGACACTCCCCCATTGCCCGCTGACGGCAACTCGGAAAGCAGTTCTGGGATCAGTTCGAGAGTGGTGCCATCAATGTCAAAGGCTCCCGCAAGATGAGCTTGACCGATGATCGAGACAATGAAATTATCGCCACCCTCCGCATAGGGATTGAGAGTTGGGGGTTCTTGGTCGTCAGCGACGACAACAACACCACCGTATGTCGGCTCTGTCAGGGCGGCCACCGTGCCACCATCTGTCGGGATGGTCTCGTCCGCCGGGGTAGTTGCGGTGGTAGAGGTGGTGCTGATGGCAAAGCTGCTCTGGGACACATCGCTGCCGCCGCTGCACGCCGCCGCGACGAGCGTCACCGCAGACAGCGCAGCAAAGACACGTCGCATAGGCCTCCATTCGACGCCTTCAGCTTACCGGACGATTACGCAGCAGACGCGACGCTAAGCCGTTGTCGTTGCCAGATCGGAGTGTGCAGATCGGTTGGGGCGGATAGTGTCGCCCCGGCATCCTGGCTTGACGCCAATCCAAGCTGGCGCGCTCCGCTCTCAGCGATCGAGCGACTCACGACGTAGGTGGCACCGGCTTCCGCAGCCTTCTTGTCTTGCGCATCAACAAGAAAGTCGAGCGTGAGCCGCGAGGCCGCCATATCGGTAATCACTCGAACATCGTCGATGAGATCGGTGGCGGCGATGCTCTTTTGAACAGTTTCTACATGCTCATAGAACGCGGCCAAGTCACCCGACCAGTCAACCCGGCGGGTTAGCCGGAATTCAAATACTGCCCTGTACATAGTCCACCTCTTCCCACATCCGTGCGGGAAGCCCCACTCGTCTGCCGCTACCCCCAGTAGCATGGTCACTACCAACAGTGGGCGCGATGTGACAAGAGTGCAATGGCTATTCGAGCATGTCCGGGTGCACTAGTGCCGCTTGGACCGCGGCTGGAGCGCGCTGGGTTCCCAGGAGTCCCGCTGTGGGGACTCCCAAGGAACTCGAAGAGTTCCCCCCTACCCCAGCCGCTTCGCAGCTGCGGTGCTTTCCCCCCACAGGGGGGACTGATGCACTCCCTGCAGTTCCCCGGAGTCCCGCTTTGGGGACTCCCAAGGAACGCGCAGCGTTCCCCCCTACCCCCGGCTACGCCGGCGGTGCTTTCCCCCCAAAGGGGGGACTGATGCACTCCCAGGAGTTCCCC
>JASJHC010000386.1:0-5758 GCA_033791245.1 Acidimicrobiia bacterium
GGTTTTCGTGGCTTTACCTGGCCGTGGCCTTTGGCTTTCTTCCGTGGTTTGTCCATTGGGCGGACCGGCGTGTGGAGTCCAACGCCAACAGACGGAAACTCATGACATCGCTGGTGGTCGCCGGAGTCCTCGTCAGCGCATATCTCCATGTCGGCAATGGCCCGCGGACCGATCAGCGTGACCGAGGGCACCCACTACCTCGCATACTCCGTGCCACTGTCGTCCGGAATGGTCGCGGCGGTCGCATATGTATTCGCCACCTGCGGATCCCTGTTGCTGGCTTCCGATCGGCTCATCACCTGGTTCGGTGCTGTGAACCTGGTTGCCGTCCTGGTTCTGTCGGTCCTGTTGTTCTCTGGGGTGATATCGCTGTGGTGCGTTTGGGCTGCGATCGCCAGCGCGGCAATCGCTCTCCACCTCCGACGTGCCGATCCACATGGGCACCGATTTCAGTTGACTCCAACGCTGCGCTGATACTCTCCAGGCCTCGACTACCGGCATCGACCGACGAAGCACAGCTGTGGACGAGGGTCGGCGCAACGAGGGCTCAGAGCGGGGACGGCCCGAATACGGGAGAAACCCGCCGTGGGGACGATGCCCACAGACGGTGGATTTGAGCGTTGGTTGACCGGATCAGCTCGGCTTGCCGACGGATCTCTTCGTGAGCCTCGGGACTGACCTGTGCGCCCTCGGCTTTCTCGTAGGCCTTGAGAACCTGGTCCGAACCCTGACTGATGATTTGCAAATCGGCGCGTCGATCGTCGACGTTCCGGTGTAGGGACTCAATGGACTTGGCGAGGTGCAGACGCCAGTGGAAGAGCTTGCCACGGAACGTTCCGGTGCTGTCGATATCGTCTTCGTACCCTTTTCGTGACAAGAGGATCGCAAGCCGGGTGGCAAATCCGTCCCGTTCGGCAGCAACTTGATTGAAGAAGGTCGCAAGTTCGTTGTCGTCGGCAAAAAGCTCAGCGGAAAGCCGGGCGCCAAGAGCGGCGTCCTGGCATACGTCAAGCAGATGCTCGAGGGTGCCGGGCTCATTGAGGCGGTACTCGTGCTCCAAGAGTGGGGCAGCAACGGCTTCTGGTGAGGTGTAGTCAGCCATCTGAATCTCCTTGCGTGTTGTATCGAGCAGTCGATATCAGTCGATATCTCGGCACATCCGCGTTGCGTGTTTTAACAAGCATCACTAATCGATCTGACAGGTCGCTCCCCGGTGGATCAACTCCGTCTCAACTGCACTGCATCGGTTGCCCGACCGCAACCTCCCGAGCTAGCCAAGCCGAACCTCAAACAGAGCCTCACCACAGCAAACCTTCACAGCGTTTCTCGTCGCTCCCGTTTCCGTCTCAGTCGCCGTGCGGCCACCACACCGCAGACTGGACTGAAACCCAGAATTGCCACCGTGACAACGCCTGCCATGGTGTTCTGTCGAAAGACCTCGGCAATGCTTGCCTCGTAGCCGTCGTCGATCCCGATGAAGATCACGAAGTTGACGGCAGCGATGGCACCCGTGAGACCGCCAGCAATCCCGCCAACCACAATGTCTACAAGCCATGCTCGTGCTCGGCTATTCATCCCTTCAGCTTCGCACGGCTGCGGAGAACTGCATAGTGGACGAAACGGTGCAGACGGGATCCAGGTCTGCTGTCAGACACGGGATCCCCGACAGTCGAGCCATGCTTCGATCCTGTTTCCCGTGAGACCGGACACCCATCGCGCGTGAGTTGAGCGGCTGTTGATGTTGCGTCGATTGGCAAGTCACGCGACCAAGGCAACATTGTGGATATGAAAGCCGTCTACCGAGGCTGGTAGACGTGGTCAAGGAGCTTCCGTCTCATGCAAGGGGAAGGGTCAATGACAGAACAACGAGACATTGAATATGTGGCGGCAGTGTTTGTCGATCGGTCTACCGCCGAGGCAGCCGTTGCCGAACTGCGCTCGTTAGGAATGGCCAATGAGCATCTAGGTGTGGCCGTCCACGACCCAGATCAGAGAGTGTTCGAGGACGATGTCGAGCGTGACGAAATGGTTGCCATTGAGGAAGGCGCACTCGTGGGATTGCCGGTGGGTGTGCTCGCTGGTATGGGCATTATGGCCGTGGCGCTTCCGGGCATAGGTACGGTCGCGGTTGGAGGTCTGCTCGCCGCCGGTGGTGCCGCCGGAGCGCTGATCGGAGCATTTCTCGGTGGCCTCGTCGGCGTCGCTTCTGCCGACAGCGAGCTGGAAGAGCGTCGAGTGTGGGAGGAGTACCAGCTCCAACCCGGCGACATTCTCGTCGTAGCACGAAGCCACCACCACCCAACCCTTGTCCGTGAAGTACTGCAGAAACACGGAGGACACCACGTGGAACATCGGCCCGGCAGCGAGTAGCACCGTGACTAAGCACGCGACCGTCTCGCAATTGACCACCAACGCCAGTGACCAGGCCTGCGTGGAAACCACAGGCGACTGGCACGACCGTCCGCTGGCCAACGTCATCGATTTCTTCAAGACGGATCCGGACGACGGCCTGACCAGTGCCACGGCCCAGACGCGCCTAGCCCAACACGGTCCCAACGAGCTTGAAGAGGCTCCCGGACCGACATGGCAGGCGGTGCTAGTTGGGCAATTTACCGATGTCCTTATCGGCATCTTGTTCGTGGCTGCGGTCATTTCCTTCGCGGTTGGTGAGGTCGTTGACGCTATTGCCATCCTGGTCATCGTTGTGCTCAACGGGGTCCTCGGCTTCGTGCAGGAATGGCGAGCCGAAAAGGCGCTGGAAGCACTCCGCAACATGCTTGAACTGCGCTGCACGGTGATCCGTGACGGCCACCGAGTCGAGATCGACGCCAGCGATGTGGTGCCCGGCGACATCGTCGAACTAGCCATCGGTGACCAGGTCCCGGCCGATCTTCGCTTAGTGGAGACCATAGGTCTACGCACCGACGAGTCAATGCTGACCGGAGAGTCCGAGGCCGTGGCGAAGACATCGGCCCCCGTCGACCCTGACACAGCCCTGGCAGGACGAACCTCGATGGCCTGGATGGGTACCAGCGTGGCAAACGGCCGCGGCAGCGGCGTGGCCGTTGCCACGGGGATGAGTACCGAACTCGGCCGGATCGCCGGTCTTACACAGTCAGTCGATAGCGGCAAGACGCCTCTGCAGGTTCGCCTCACCCGCCTCGGCCGCCAGCTCGGTGTCATCGCGGTGGCTGTCTCTTTCGGCGTCGCCGCGGTCGGCTGGCTGCTTGGCCGACCTCTTCTCGACATGTTTCTCACCGGTGTATCGCTGGCCGTCGCTGTTGTCCCAGAAGGACTCCCCGCCGTGGTCACGATCACTCTTGCCCTCGGGGTCCGCTCCATGGTGAAACGGCGCGCCCTGCTCCGCAGCCTTCAGGCCGCCGAGACCCTGGGCTCCGCAACTGTCATCTGCACTGACAAGACAGGCACCCTCACCGCCAACCAGATGACCGTTCGTAAGATCTGGCTCCCCTCGGGGACGCTCGATGTCACCGGCACCGGATACGACCCAGCCGGTCACTTCGAGTCGGACGGCACCAAGATCGACTATCGAGACCGAACTGACCTCCTCGCTCTCCTTGAGGCCGGCCAGCTGTGCAACCACGCCAGTATCCGGCGCGACGATCAAGGTTGGCACCACCTCGGCGAACCTACAGAAGCCGCCCTCATCGTGGCCGCCTACAAAGCGTGGCTCCACCCAGAGGACAGTATCGACACGGTCACCGAGTTCTCGTTCAACTCCCTCCGTAAACGCATGACAGTCGTCGTTCACCGCCCGCAACGGTCAGTCGCCTATGTGAAAGGCGCCCCTGAGGTGCTCCTCCCCCGCATCAGACGCATCCGACAGGGTGACACCCTTCGCACGCTCACCGACGATGACCGCGACGGCGTGATAGCGGCTTTCACCGGGTTCGCTGAGCAAGGGCTGCGCACGCTTGCGATTGCGGAGCGCACGCTCCCCGCAGACATTGCTCTGGACGAGGATGCCGTCGAAACCGACCTGACCCTGCTCGGGATAGCCGGCATCCTTGACCCACCTCGGCCCGAAGTCGCCGAGGCAATCTCGACAGCACGTCGGGCCGGAATCACGCCCATCATGATCACCGGCGATGCCCCTCAAACGGCAATTGCCATCGCCCACAAGGTCGGCCTTTCTGCTCCCTTCGCCGTCACCGGGCCCGAACTGGACGTCATGACCGACACCGAACTGGCCGCCGCCGTCCGCAACCAGGCCGTATTCGCCCGCACCGCTCCCGAACACAAACTCCGCATCGTCACGCTGCTCCAGGAACAGGGCGAGGTCGTTGCCATGACCGGCGACGGTGTCAACGACTCCCCGGCGCTGCGAGCAGCAGACATCGGCATCGCCATGGGTCAACGAGGCACTGACGTCGCCAAAGCAGCAGCCGACGTCGTGCTCACCGACGACAACTTCGCCTCGATCATCGCCGCCACCGAAGAAGGCCGCCGCCAATACGACAACATCCGCAAGTTCGTCCGCTACCTGCTCTCATCCAACGTCGGCGAATTGGTTGCCATCGTTGTCAACCTGCTGACCGGTGGACCGCTCATCCTGCTCCCCGTCCAGATCCTGTGGATGAACCTCGTCACCGACGGTGTCACTGCGGTGGCACTCGGGGTCGAGCCCGGCGCCCCCGATCTGATGGGCCAACCGCCCCACAAACAAGACGAACCAATTCTCTCCGCCCGCGCCTTTGCTCTCATTGTGGCGGTCGGCGCCTACATCGGCCTTGCCACTTTCGGGCTCTTTGACCTCTACCTCGATGCAAACTCGACCGTCAAGGCCCAAACCATGGCGTTCACCGCAATCGTGATCATTGAAAAGGTGAATGTGTTCAACTTCAGATCGCTGCGGCGACCACTTGCCCAGATCGGGTTCTTCTCCAACCCCGTACTCTTGGTCGCCTGGGCCGGCACCGTTGGACTGCAGGTGGCCGCCGTGTACCTGCCGCCCCTGCAGAACGTCCTGCACACCGTCCCACTCACCTGGACTGACTGGCTTGTGATCGCAGCGGTGGCCGCTCCAATCCTCCTGATCGGTGAGACAGTGAAGTGGCTCCGGTCGCGTAGCGACGGTGTGGGGCCGGTGGCAGCGCCCGAGATAAACAGGAGCGACCATGTCAACGCTTAGCTGGATCATCATCTCCGGCCTCGCCATGAGCGCGCTTGCCCTCGTCGGAGGCGTAACCGTGCTGCTGCCAGCCCGTACTCTTGACCGGATCGTGATGCCGTTGGTGGCACTCGCCGCGGGCTCACTGCTCGGTGGCGCCCTGTTCCACATGCTCCCCGAAGCCGTGGCGGAACTCGGCAACACACTCGCCGTCTACGTTTGGCTCGTCGCCGGCTTCCTCACCTTCTTCATCCTTGAGCAATATCTGCAGTGGCATCACTGCCACCACCCGGCCGGGCCACACAAACACCTCGGCCATTTGATCCTCCTCGCAGACGGCCTTCACAACTTCATCGGTGGTCTTGCGGTCGCAGCGGCCTTCCTCGTCGAGATACGGCTAGGGATCGTCACCTGGCTTGTCGCTGCCGCTCATGAGATCCCCCAAGAGCTGGGCGACTTTGGCATCCTCGTTCATAGCGGATGGAAACCAAGATCCGCTCTCATCTACAACGCCGCCTCGGCGATCACCTTCCTGTTGGGAGGGCTTGTCGCATATGCGCTTGCCGGCTCGCTCAATGTCACCCTCCTCGTCCCGTTTGCTGCCGGCAACTTCATCTACATCGCCGC
>JASJHC010000387.1:0-4916 GCA_033791245.1 Acidimicrobiia bacterium
ATGGCAGCCTACGACGCGGTTAAGGACCTCGACGTCATCCATGACCACACCGTGTTTGGACCGCTATACGCCCGGCAGTACGCACACCCCGCCATCGTGACGACCAATCACGGTCCGTTCACCGAGGATGCCCGCGCCCTCTACGCCCGCATCGGAGAGACCGCCGCTGTAGTCGCTATCTCCCATCATCAGCGAGCTCAGGCACCGGAGGTACCCGTGGCACGGGTCATCCACCACGGCATCCATCTCAGTGACTTTCCCGCCGGCACCGGGGACGGCGGATACCTCCTCTTCCTTGGAAGAATGGCACCGGAGAAAGGGGTTCACCGGGCGATTCGGGTAGCACAGCGCAGCGGTATCCCGCTCCTGATTGCGGCAAAGATGCGTGAACAGGATGAATGTGACTACTTCCACGAACTAGTTGAGCCCCAACTTGGACGAAGCATCCAATACGTCGGCGAGGCAAACAAAGAGGAACGAAAAGAGCTGCTGCGCTCGGCTCGCGCCCTGATCGACCCCATCCGCTGGCCGGAGCCTTTCGGACTTGTCATGATCGAGGCGATGGCTTGCGGCACCCCCGTAATCGTATTCCCAGAAGGCGCCGCCCCCGAGATCGTCGAACATGGCATAACCGGCTTCATCTGCGCCGACGAGGACAACATGCTCGACGCAGTAACCCACATCGACGATATCGAACGCAGCGCTTGCCGCGCCGCGGTCGAGACACGATTCAGTGCTGAACGTATGACCCGTGACCACATCGATCTGTACACAGATCTGCTCGAGAGCGGTGTCCCGGCACCATGATGAACCGCTTCGCTCCAGCCCGCAGTGTTGCGCCGCTTCAAGCTGCACCGGAAAGGTCCCCTGAATGACAAAGGTCAAGAAGGCCGTATTCCCGGTGGGAGGGCTTGGCACGCGACTGTTGCCTGCCACCAAAGCCATTCCCAAAGAGATGCTTCCGATCGTCGACAAGCCTGTCATCCAATATGCAGCAGAAGAGGCCATAGCAGCGGGAATCGAAGAGCTGATCTTGGTAACGGGCCGAGGAAAGGCCATGATCGAAGATCACTTTGACGAGAGTGTGGAACTCGATATCGCTCTGGACCGGAGTGGTAAAACCAACCTGCTGGAGGCTGCCGATGCATGGCTTCCACCTCCGGGGACGATGGCTTTCGTCCGCCAACCCAAGCCTCTCGGTCTTGGCCATGCGGTTCTCTGCGCCGAACGGATAGTGGGGGACGAACCCTTTGCGGTGCTGCTCGACGACGAGCTGATCGTCGAGGGTGACCTGCTCAAGAGGTTGATCGATGTGCAAAGGGAGACGGGCGGCAATGTTGTCGCCGTCATGGAGGTCGGCGCCGAGGAGACGAGTCGGTATGGAATTATCGACCCCGGCAACAACAGCGACAGCGATGTCATGAGGGTCGAGGGAGTTGTCGAGAAACCGTCAGTGGAGGATGCCCCTTTCCGCCTTGCGCCGATCGGCCGATACGTTCTGACGCAAGACATCTTTGCCCATCTCAGCTCCCTGCCCCGGGGGGCCGGCGGCGAGGTGCAACTCACCGACGCTTTGGCGGTCGCAATGGACGATACCCCTCTGTATGACTACCGGTACGATGGCTACCGTTCCGACTGTGGAAGTCCCGAAGGAATCATCGAGGCCAATGTGGCTCTGGGACTGGCGCAGCCTGGTATCGCCGGGTGCCTCAAGGACGCCCTGCGGCACCACTTGGATAACGCGCTTTGACTGCGAGGTGTTGGCAATGTCGGCAAACGAAACGCCCAGTCGAAACGGCAGCGAAGTGATTGATAGGACCTTCGCCGGTTTTGTCTTTGATTGGGACGGCACTGCGGTCTCTGATCGAGACGCCGATGCCTCCGTTGTTCGAAGGCAACTCATGTCCTTGTGCCGCCAAGGTGTTGCTGTAGCCATCGTGAGCGGTACCAATGTGGCAAACGTTGACGGTCAGCTAGGGGCACGTCCCGCCGGACCCGGCCCACTGTTTCTGTGTCTTAACCGTGGCTCGGAGGTGTTCCGAGTTGGCGCTACCGGCCCGGAGCTCGTGTGGCGGCGTACAGCTACGGCGGAGGAAGAGCTTGCGCTTACCGAGGCTGCCGATTCCCTGTCAGGCCGACTCCGACAACTAGGTATCGCTACGGCAGCTACCTACGACCGGCTCAATCGGAGGAAGATCGATCTAATTCCAGTCGACGAATGGATGGATCCCCCTAAGGCGCGGCTATCCGAGCTATTGGATGCTGTGACCGAGCGCCTCCAAGCCGCTGGCGTGGCCGGGCTTGCCGAAGTAGTTGGATGGGCCGAAGCGGCGGCAACTGACGCTGGTCTCGCTGACCCACGCGTGACCAGTGATGTCAAACACGTAGAAATCGGGTTGACCGACAAGAGCCATTCTTTGCGCTGGGTGATGGAGAACTTCTGGGGGCAAGGGATTGGGCCTGGCCTTGTCTTGGTCGCAGGCGACGAGTTTGGCGATGTGGGGGGTGTCGTAGGCAGCGACGCCTTGATGGTCGTTCCTGAAGCAGAGCGGGCAACCTTCGTCTCGGTGGGCCTCGAACCAGACGGCGTACCGCCCCAAGTCATGCACCTCGGAGGCGGCCCCAATAGCTTCAGCGACATCCTCGAGGCCCAGCTCAGGCGGCGCCGCGAGAGACGCGTACCTGACATAGATCAAGACCCCGCCTGGACCATATCGGTGGATGGCACAGTGCAACCATCTGTTTCCGACAGTCTGTTGGCGGTGGGGAATGGGCTCCTCGGTACCAGGGGGGGCTTGGCTATCCCGCGTCCAGATTCCGGTCCCCGTGTTGTTGTTGCCGGGGTCTATGACACAGGGGATGATGGGCACGTTCGGCTCCTCGCCGCACCGGATGGGTCAAGGCTTGGCCTGCCCCGGTCGGGGCCCGGCGATCGAGCGGTCTTGGACCTACACACCGGGGTGGTCCACTGTTCCCAGAATGGGGAATCGTCGCGGTGGGCGCGGTTCGTTTCTCTCGATCGTCCCGAGGTGGCTGCTTTGCGAGCCGAAACGCCGAGCGGGTCGACGGAGTGGCAGCCTCCGCTCCAGCCCTCAGCTCCAGGCATGCTCAATGAGGCCGGTATCGAGGCTTCGATTTGCTGGGCGCTCACCGCGTCGCGACTCAAGGGTGGAATAGTCGCGGCTGCAAGTGAAGATCGCAGTAGTGGAGGAGATCGAGATACCGTCGAGCGCCTTGTCTTCTACGAACATGATTCCGACGGTATGCCAGAAGTGGAGGAAGCCATCCGTGGGGTCAGATCAACCGAGGCGGAGGGATTCGACCGTCTCCTTAGCCGGCACCGCGCCGCGTGGGCTTCGCGCTGGCACGACAGCGGTGTCGCTATCAAGGGGGATCCCGAAATGGAGCTGGCAGCCCGATTCGCCCTTTTTCATCTCCACGGATCGGTGGGCACTCAAGGCGAAGCTGCTGTTGGCGCTCGTGGCCTCACCGGTCCTGCTTATGCCGGTCACGTTTTCTGGGACTCTGATGTGTTTGTGCTCCCGGTGCTAGCGGCCACCCATCCAGAATCTGCGCGAGCAATGCTGGAGTACAGGATCCGGCGGCTCCCCGCGGCTCGCCACGCGGCCCGACAGGAAGGTCGCTCCGGAGCAAGGTTCCCGTGGGAGTCGGCACACGATGGGCTGGATGTGACCCCACGATGGGCTCACGACGATCACGGACAGGTGATCCCGATAATGACGGGAGAGCAAGAGGTCCACATAGTTGCAGATGTGGCCTGGGCGGCTCAATGGTACGCCGACTGGACGGGTGATCGGAGCTTCATCGACGGACCCGGACGTCACTTGATCACCGAGACAGCTCGCTATTGGGCTTCGAGAGCTCGAATAGATGAATCCGGCTCCGCACACATAGACGACGTTGTCGGCCCCGACGAGTACCACGAATCTGTCAGGGACAACGCTTTCACCAACGTCATGGCACGTTGGAATCTTCGACGTGCTGCAGAGCTGGTTAGGAGCGACGGCCACGGGGGCACCGCCCACGAGGTCACCGCTTGGCAGAGCCTTGCAGATGCTCTGGTCGATGGATACCACTCGGCTACGGGCGTGTACGAACAGTTTGAGGGCTTCTTTGGGCTGGAGCCCTTAGTCATCGGTGAGATCGCCGACCCTCCGGTAGCCGCGGATCTTCTGCTGGGGAGAGACCGCGTGACCGGCGCTCAGGTAGTCAAACAAGCCGACGTGCTCATGCTCCACCACATGGCACCCGAGGAGACTGAGGAGCATTCGCTCGCCGCCAATCTCGACTTCTACGGACCCCGTACCGCCCATGGCAGTTCGCTCTCTCCGGCGATTCACGCCTCGCTGCTGGCGCGTGCCGGCAAACCCGATCAGGCGTTGGAGATGCTGCGCATCGCGGCGCGGATCGATCTCGACGATCTCACTGGCACAACGGGCGGGGGGCTTCATCTCGCTACCATGGGTGGCGTTTGGCAAGCACTCGCGTTCGGTTTCGCAGGCCTACGTAGCGAGAACGGTGCGTTACGCATCGATCCGGAACTTCCAGGCACTTGGGAGGAGCTCGAGCTTCGGCTGACGTTCCGAGGCACCTGGGCGTGTCTCCGAATCCGACACGGGGAGGTACAGATCGAGACCAATGGCGTACTCCCGGTCTCGTTCCCCGAACAACGGCGCGTGGAGGTCGGCCGACCCGGCGCTCGATTCACCAGAAGAGAAGGGATCTGGAACGAGGTGACACATGACGACAGTACTCGCAGCCATTGATAACAGTGCAGCGGCAAAGCCCGTGCTAGAAACTGCCGCAGTTCTCGCCGAGTGCATCGATGCCGGCATAGAGGCACTTCATATCACACAAGGCGCCCACGACACGGCAAGCGCCGCCGCGCTAACTGC
>JASJHC010000388.1:0-9479 GCA_033791245.1 Acidimicrobiia bacterium
AACTCTTGGATATAGACAAGCTGAAAGTAGGTGGCGTCGCCCTCCATGAGTGACTGGAAGGCAGCCCCCTCGTCGTAGCGTTCCTCATCCCACATAGCCTGGTAGTCGTCGTTGAACAAGAAGTGCTGGTCGGTGAGAGCATGGACAAGCTCGTGGACAACGACACTTGCGGTAAGCGGTGTCAGGTCGGCAGCTTCCCCGCCAATGACCATCTCCCCGGTGTCGAGGTCGTAGAAGCCGGCAACCTGTTCGCTGTAGAGATCGATGATCATCTCTTCGAGGTCAGCTCCCGGGGCCAGCTTGCCCAGTAGCTGGAAGAGTCGGGTGTCGACGGCCAGCTCATCGCTATCGATCTCCTCTTCGAGATCGGCGCGGACCCTGTCGGCCAGCTCCTCGGGGGTAAGGATGGTCACCGTCGGTTTTGTCAGAAACCGCAGCCCACGCACTTCTTCTGTGGCGTTGATTAGCTCGACGATCTGCGCAGTCAGCTGGTCGACAACCTGTTGATCGAGGTCGGCGCTGGCGATCACCGTTGGTGGCTCGTCCGACACTCCCGTCGGTGGTGCTGTTGCTGTGGTGCTTGTGGTGTCACCGACGACGGCTGTGGTCTCGGTAGCCGTACTCGAGTCGCATGCGGCGACAACAAATACAAGCGTCAGAGCCACCGCAGCCAAGCGGAATGGGTTGCTTTTGTCTCTCATCAAGCGATGAGCGTAATCCATCTCAAGCGTTGTGCCGATCCGCGGTCACCCCACCCCGCAGCATCGGCTACTGCTCAGGACCGCTCCGACCAGATCGCCCGGTTCACCAGGTTCTCTAGCGCTTCCTGTCTTCCGGAGACCGGCTTGGGATCGAGGCTCTCGGCCAACACCTTGTCGCTAAGGGCCTCGAGAGATACGTCGTCGGACATGATGTAGTTGCCAAGATCACCGCTCCAGCCGGCGTAGCGGTCGGCACGGGCCTTGCTCAGCGTCTCTTGCTCGATCATGTTCATAGCAACGAGGAACGCCTTCGCCAACGTGTCGATTCCACCGATGTGGCCGTGGAACAGGTCGGTCCGGTCGAGACTCTGGCGACGCAGCTTGGTGTCGAAGTAGAAGCCACCGGTCTTGAAGCCGCCTGCGGCGAATACCTCGTGCAATGGTGGCACCAGTTCTTCAACCGAGTTCGGGAACTGATCGGTGTCCCAGCCGTTCTGCGGGTCACCACGGTTGGCGTCGATGCTGCCAAGGATTCCGTTCTCGACTGCGTAGGCGACTTCGTGGTGGAAGCTATGGCCGCCGAGGGTTGCGTGGTTGACCTCGATGTTGACCTGGTACTCGTCGACGAGGTCGTAGCGCTCCAAGAATCCATGCACTGTGGCCGAGTCGTAGTCGTACTGGTGCTTTGTCGGTTCCTGCGGCTTTGGCTCCAGGAAGAGCTGGCCGGTGAACCCGATCTTGCGCTTGTGCTCAGCAACCAGAGTCAGAAAGCGGGCCAACTGCTCGCTCTCTTGTTTCATGCTGGTATTGAGCAGGTTCTCGTAGCCCTCGCGCCCTCCCCAGAGCACATAGCTTTGACCGCCGAGACGGTGGGTTGCTTCGAGCGCATGCCGTACCTGGGAAGCAGCAAAGGCAAAAACCTCTGGGTTGGGATTGGTGGCTGCACCCGCCGCAAAACGAGGATGACTAAAGACATTGGCTGTCCCCCACAGCAGATTGACACCGGTTTGCTCCATTTTTTCGGCGGCGTAGTCGACCATGGCGTGGAGATTGCTCAACGTCTCGCCGTAGTCGGCACCGTCGGGTGAAATGTCACGGTCGTGGAAGCAGAAGTAAGGCGTGCCGAGTTTTGCGAAGAACTCGAACGCAGCATCCATCTTCTGACGGGCCGCTGCCATCGGGTCGGCAACATTGCCGATCCAGGGCCGATCAAAGGTTCCGTCCCCAAAAATGTCGCTGCCCGGCCATGTGAAGGAATGCCAATAGCAAACAGCAATGCGAAGGTGCTCTTCCATCCGCTTCCCGGCGACGATACGGTCGGGGTCGTAGACGCGGAAGGCAAGCGGATTGGTCGTATCGGGTCCCTCAAAGCGGATTGGTTCGGCCACATCGGTGAAGAACTCAGCCATCGTTTGCCACCTTCCCTAGGAGCTGTGCTGACGTGATCCTGCAACGCCATTCAACCACCTATGGGTGCCGGTAGGCAATTTGTTGTTTTCCAGGACAATTTCGCTAACACGACGACCGCGTTGGGCGCAGCCGAACCGCACGCTGCCCACAGGACAGTACCCCTACCATTGAACTCCATGGACATTTTCGAGACTATCCACGGCCACAGATCTATTCGTCAGTACAAACCGGACCCAATCGATGCCGACTCGCTCACCGAGATCCTCACTGCGGGGACCCGGGCATCGTCTTCGGGGAATATGCAGACCTACTCGATCATCGTGTCACAGGATCCTGAGATGCGGGAGCGGCTGTACTGGCCACACATGGAACAAACCATGGTGCGCGATGCGCCAGCAGTGTTGACGTTCTGCGCCGACTTCCGCCGCATGCGCAAATGGTTGCGCATCAACGATGCGCCGGACAACTTCGGTGACTTCTTTGCGTTCTTAGTGGCAGCGGTCGATGCGATCTTGGTGTCGCAGAATGTCGCCCTTGCTGCCGAGGCGAAGGGGATGGGTATTTGCTACATGGGCTCAACACTTGCCAACGCCGACCAGATCGGTGAGATCCTCGAACTTCCCGAAGGGGTCATGCCTGTGGTGGGTTTCTCGCTCGGATGGCCGGCCGAGGACCCGGCGCCCCGCGACCGTCTTCCTCTTGATGGGCTGATCCACCATGAGACCTACCAGGACCACAGCGACGACGAGATCAAAGAGATCTACCGGGAGCGTGACCAAGCCGGATGGGACCGCTACATGAACGTTCCCCGGCTGCGTGAGCTTGTCGAAGAGTTCGACGTGAAGAACCTCGCCCAGATCTACACCATGGTGAAATACACCCCGGAGGGCCAAGCGCGCTACAGCAAGACCGTCCTCGAGTACCTCAAGAAACAGGGGTTCTTTGCGTAGCCTGTTCGATGAGCTCGGCGACAAGACCGGTCCACCCCGTTTGGTGACTTGCCCCAAGGCCCGCCCCGGTATCGCCGTGGAAGTACTCGTAGAACAGCAGGCGATCTCGCCAGGCGGGTTCCTCAAAGAATCGACCGTCGCTACCAAAGACGGGACGAGATCCATGGTCATCGCGGAGGAATACGTCAATGAGGCGCTGCGAGAGATCTTTGGCGACAAGGTCTAGCGTCGTCATGTTTCCAGATCCGCTGGGGTATTCGACACGCAGGTCATCGGCGAAGTAACCGTGGTAGTCCTGGAGAGCTTCGATCAGGAGGAAGTTGATCGGGAACCAGATCGGACCGCGCCAGTTGCTGTTGCCTCCAAAAACGCCGCTGGCCGATTCGGCAGGCTGATAGGCGATCTCGTGGTTCTGGCCATCAACTTCGATCCGGTAGGGCTGGTCTTGGTAGGCCTTGGACAGCGATCGGATCCCGTGAGGGGACAAGAATTCGTCTTCGTCGAGCATGTAGCCGAGCACTTTCGTCAGGCTGTCACCGTCGAGGATCGAGATCAGGTGACGATGCCCGGTGGCGTGGTCGTCGAGGCTGGTGATGTTCTTGCTGAGGTGCGGGCGATTGCGCAGGAACCAGTGCATCCGGTCGGCAAAGTCTGGCATTGCGTCGACACCATCACGGTCAATGACTGCGACCGCAAGCAGCGGAATGAGCCCAACCATCGACCGTAGCTGGAGCGGAGTCCCGGTGCCGTCGGGCAACCGAAATACGTCGTAGAAGAAGCCATCGTCGTCGTCCCAGAGACGATGGCCGTCTGCGGTCATGGCTGTGGCAATCGAAAGGAAGTGCTCGAAGAATTTGGTCGCCATGTCCTGGTAGACCTCGTCCGTCTTCGACAGTTCCATTGCTATTGCGAGCATCTCAAGCGTGTAGAAGGCCATCCAGGCGGTCCCATCCGACTGGTCGATGTGACCGCCACCTGGCAGATCAACAGAGCGATCGAAGACGCTGATGTTGTCCATGCCGAGAAACCCACCCTGAAAGATGTTGTTCCCGTCGGGGTCTTTGCGATTGACCCACGACGTGAAGTTGAGCAGCAGCTTGTGGAACATGCGGCGCAGGAAAGCGGTATCAGGATCTCCGGTGACCTCGGCGGCGATCTCGTAGACCCTGCGCACTGCCCACGCATGAACCGGCGGGTTCACATCCCCAAGCGCCCACTCATATGCGGGAAGTTGGCCGTTGGCATGCATGTACCACTCACGGGTAATCAACTGCAGCTGGCCCTTGGCGAACTCCGGGTCGAGCCGGGCCAGAGGGATGCAGTGGAAGGCAAGGTCCCAGGCGGCATACCAGGGGTACTCCCACTTGTCTGGCATTGAAATGATGTCGAAGTTGTTGAGGTGCTCCCAGCCGCGGTTGCGTCCCTTGCGACGGTGTTCAGGAGGAGGGGGGCCACCCGGGTCGCCGGCCATCCATTGCTCGACGTCGTAGTAGTAGACCTGTTTTGACCAGAGCATCCCGGCGTATGCCTGGCGTTGCACCATCCGCAGCTCGTCGTTGAGGTCTGGCGCCTGGATGGCATCGAAGTAGTCGTCGGCTTCCGCCTGGCGTTGTCGCATGGTGTCATCGAAATCGGCAAACGGGCTGGCGATAGTGTCGCTGCTCAACCGCATCTTTACGGTGCGCTGTTCACCAGGCCCCAGCGTGAGTCGAGTCATCGCCGCGGTCTTGGTTCCCTCGCCTGCCTGGTTGACGGCGTCGGCATCGTCGAGGATCAAGTTCCGATGGAAGGCATCCTTGGTGAATTGACTCTCACTGGCCGTGTCGTACAACCGCTCGTGGTTCGTCTCGTTCTCGGTGAAGAGCCACGCATCGGGGTCAAGCGCATAGAGATGGTGGGTGCCAATGGCGGGATGGTCAGTTTGCACCGCGTTCCCGTCGAGCCGCAGTCTTGGCTTCTGCGACACCTCGCCCATCGGCCCTGACGGGTATCCCCAGCTCCACGTGTTGCGAAACCAGAGCGTCGGCAGAACCCAGCATGTTTCGGGCTCTGGACCGCAATTGGTTACCGACACCTGCATGAGAATGTCGTCGGTGCCTGCCTTTGCGTATTCGACGGTCACGTCGAAGTTGCGGTTCTCGTCGAAGATGCCGGTATCGAGCAGCTCAAACTCGGGATCGTTCACCCCCCGTTGTCGGCTTTCGGCAACCAGTCGGTCATACGGGTAGGCAGCATGGGGGTACTTGTAATGCATCCTCATGTAGCTGTGGGTCGGGGTCGAGTCTTCGTAGAAGTAGTACTCCTTGACGTCCTCGCCGTGATTGCCCTCGGGTCCGCTAACGCCAAACAGCCGTTCCTTGAGCATGTCATCCCGGCCGTTCCACAGTGCCAGTGAGAGGCAGAGATACTGGCGGTCGTCGCTGATACCGGCCAGACCGTCCTCATTCCATCGATAGGCCCTGCTGCGGGCGTGGTCGTGCGGGAAGTAGTCCCACGCTTCACCATCGTGGCTGTAGTCCTCTCGGATCGTTCCCCAGGCACGCTCGCTGAGATATGGGCCCCACCGTTTCCAGCCTGCTGCGGCATCGGCGAGTCTTTGCTGCTCCTGCGTACTCAACCTGTACTCCTCGCGAATCGAATGACCTCGGCTGGCCCTGCTGACAAGTGAACACCGGATTGTGTGAAATCCATCCCTGATTAGAACAGTCTGGTGGAGAGCACTCTGTGAGCGCGGTCGTCCGCGATAATTGCCGCATGCCCTGGAACAACAAAATCAAGCGGATCAGCACGTGAACGGTTCGCTCGTTCGCCATCTTGCGCTGTGGTTGGTGGGGGGAGCACTATTGCGCATTGCAGTTGTGCCTCCTGAGGCATGTCCGGCCGTCACCCCGGATGAGGTGCGAGCAACCGCGGTCGCAGCCGGGGATTGGGTAGCGCGGAATCTCGATGCGGACGGGCGGTTTGTGTACGGCTACGACCGAGCCACCGACGCAGTGAACCCTGACTACAACATCGTTCGTCATGCGGGCACGACGAATTCGTTGTACCAACTCGTGGTCGCCGGTGAGACCCAATTCCTACCGGCAGCTGACCGAGCCCTCGACTACCTACTCGAGTTTCGGATCGACCACGACGGCTTGGCGATGATCATCGAGCCGGGGACCCAGGCTCGACTGGGATCGGCGGCGTTCCTCGTTGCCGCATTGGCGCACCGCCGCGCCTCCACCGGGGAAGAGACCTCTGACGATCTGATGCGGGCGCTGGGGCGGTTCATCCTGACGCAGCAGGAGCCCGACGGGTCGATACGGGCCTTCTGGGATCCGCGGACCGAGGCCCCCTCGCCCGATCAGTACGGACCATTCGCCACCGCGGAGGCGGTGTGGGCGCTGGTCGAGCTGGACAACCTGTTCCCGGGAGAGGGTTGGTGGGAAGCCGCCGACAAGACGCTGCACTATCTGGCCGACGGGTCGCGCGAGCACAAGGAAGGGCATCTGGCCCGGCTGCCCGATCACTGGGCAGCATATGCTCTTGAGGCCGCAGGTGCGGATCGGCTGGACGACGAACTCATCGGCTACGCCCGGCGGCTCGCCGGGTACTTCTCGATGCGGCTGCGACTCGAGGCCCAGCGCACGGGCTCCCCAGTCAACGTCCTGGTGCGGGGGTACCCCGGACCACCGTCTGGGGTGGGGACCGCAGCTGAGGGGATGGCGGCGTTGTACCGCCTGGCGGTGACGGACTCCCGGCTGACGGATCTGAGGACTGATATGACCGAGCGGATGGCCTGCAGCGCGGGGACGATGGTGCAACGCCAGGTGGGTGAAGCGGAGGCGGCCGAGGAGCCCGACCCCGGCTTGGCACTGGGGGCGTGGTTCTATCGTTCGTACACCCAGGTGGATGATCAGCAACATGTGTTGTCGGGTTTACTCGGGGCCGAGCAAGCGATGCGGGAGATGAACGAATGACAGGCTGGTTTATCTTCCTGGCGTACCTCGCCGCGGTGAACCCGCCCCGAATGCGCTCTCAGTTGACCGCAGGTGAGGAACGGGGACAGTCGAAGCCGTTGGCGGTTGGAGCGGCGATAGTTGTGGGCACCGGGCTGATCCTGGTGCTGGCCGCAGACGGGATTCTCGATGCGCTCGACATCACCGACGAGACGTGGCGCCTCGCCACCGGCGTCGTGTGCGGACTGGTGGGGGGTCGAACGGTGATATCACCGGCAGGCGGCAACATCCCGTCTCCTGCCGCCTCGGTGCTCTTCCCGATTGCGTTCCCGCTGCTGTTCACTCCCCAACTGGCGGTATTGGCGATCCTGTTCGGCGCAACAGAACCGTTCGCAGCAGCGTGGGGCGGGCTGGCGGCCGGTGTCGGCGCCGGGGCAATCGCCGGGAGGCTCCGCTACCGCCGGCCCGAAATGTGGCTAGCGCTGGCCAGGCTGTTTGCCACGGTCCTACTCGTCGTCGGTGTTGCGCTGGTAGTCGCCGGCATCCGGGACGTATGAGCGACTGGCTATCGGCGAGGAGGCAGAGGAAACAGCAGGGAGGTGTTGTTTGTGTATGTTTGAAACGCTTCGTCGTTGCCCCAGCGTTTCTCGGCCCGGGCCTCGAGCATCGGGATACCACTCACCCGGGTGAGGAGCAAGAACACGAACACCGGCGAGATCAGAGTGACCCAGCGCCAGCCCGACAGCACGGGCAGCGCCATGATGGCGATACCGGTCCACAACATGATCTCGCCGAAGTAGTTGGGGTGGCGTGACCACGCCCACAACCCCGACGTAATGAACCGGCCCTCGTTGGCAGGATTCTTTTTGAAGGTCGATTTCTGTTGGTCAGCGACAGCTTCAATCCCAAACCCGGCAACCCAGATGACAATGCCGAGGATGGCGACCCAACCGATCGAGCGGCGTTCGCCGCCCGTGATGACAGCCAGCGCACAGGCCGCGGTGAGCAGCACCCACAGACCCTGCAGGGTCCAGGTCATGAAGAACCGCAACGGATCTGTCTTGATGCTGTCGAAGCGTCCATCGCGCCCGTCGCGTCGCACCCGACGGAATAGGAAGGTGCCGAGCCGCAAAGCCCACAGACCGACCAATGCTGCCACGATCACTGCTCGGGCATCAATGTCATCGCTGAGCAGGAGTGCGACCGCGGTAACCGTCAGATAGGTGACGCTGCCGGTGAGGTCGTAGTAGCGCTCGGTCTTGGCACGGTTGGAGGGTATGAACGCCACCCAGTTGATGGCGAAGGCCAGGAGGCCGCACACTGCGAAAACCGCCATCGAACCGACCTGGGTACTGCCGTCGCTTCCGGCGAGCAAGACGAGCCCGCCGATTACGACGCTTGCGGCGATTCCAACGATCGAGTTTCGGTTCTGGTTGGTCATTTCCTCACCTTCGTGGGTCGAACCACCAGACTACGGCGGTGTCCTCAGATTACGGCACTCCACCCGAGACCAACGGGCGGCGTCGACTAGGCGATCGCCGGCAGCGAGAGGGGCGCCATCACGACTTTGCGAGGGCAGTGTTGGCCCGGGCCTCGGCGGCATGAGTGATGCCGCGCGCCATCTGCTCGAAGATGACTTTGTGGAATGGGGCGAGGGCAAGCCAGTAGAGGCGAGCCAGCAGTCCGCGGGGGTAGAAAGACGCTTTCTGGTGCAGACGGCTCCCGTTTGCTTGTGGCTCCACTTCGAATTCGAGCCAGGCTTCGCCCGGGATCTTCATTTCGGCGTGGAGTTGGAGGAATCGACCCGGTTCGATCGAGGAGACTCGCCAGAAATCGACAGCTTCTCCAATCCGCAGGTCTTCGGGGTGCCTTCTCCCTCTTCGCAAGCCAACCCCACCGACGAGAGAGTCGAAGACTCCACGCAGATTCCACGCCCAAGCTGCGGAGTAGTAGCCGACCTCGCCGCCGATCCGGCTGAATGCCCAGAAGACATCGGAGGTTGAGGCAGGTGTCTCAACGGTACGTTCGTTGTGTTTGACGGCGGCGCCGGCCCACTCCGGGTCGGTGGGTAGGGGCTCGGCAGGGGAGGCGGTGGCATCGGACCAGCGGGTCGTCATCTGAGAACCTTCAGAAGTATGGAGAGCCAACCGAACGGATTCCCGATAACCGGTCAGACCACCGGTCTTGGACTCGGCGACCGTGTTGTCCGCCACGATTACCTCGTTCTTCAGACTCTCAACGAGCGGCTTGGCAACCCCTGCCGGGAGGGGAGTGACGAGACCGATCCAATGCTTGGAGAGCCACGGACTGAGGACGGGCACCGGGAGAATCACGCGACGCGGCAGGCCAGCGACCTCCGCGTACCCCTGCATCATCTCCTCATAGGTCAGTTGGTCCGGTCCGCCGATTCCCCATATGTGGGACTCGCCTCCGGGTTCCTCAACGGCAGCCACAAGGATCTCGAGGACATCCGCGAT
>JASJHC010000389.1:0-7035 GCA_033791245.1 Acidimicrobiia bacterium
GCCGGAGTTGACTGGTTGATGTGTCCGGGCATCGATCTCGAAACCTCTCTCGAGGCTCGTCGGATTTCCCTTGGCAATCGTGAGACGGTGCTGTGGGCGGCGGGTCTCCATCCGCATGATGCGACCAGCTGGGCCAACCAAGAAGCCCGCCTAACCGCCCTCATCGCTGATGCGGATGCAATCGGAGAGTGTGGACTTGATTACTACCGCGATCTGTCGCCACGCCCAGCACAGCGAGAGGTGTTTCGCCGCCAGTTGCAGCTCGCCGCCGACTTGGGTAAACCGATCATTGTGCACTGCCGTGATGCCTTTACCCACGTCTATGAAGATGTCGAAGCGGCTGCGCTTGGCGAGACTGTGATCTTGCACAGCTGGACGGGTGGCCCAAAGTGGACCAAGCGTTTCGCTGAGCTCGGGGTCACATTCTCGTATGCCGGAATGGTCACTTACCCGACCGCCGACACGGTGCGATACGCCGTGGCGGTGACACCACCGGAGCGGACGATGGTCGAGACCGATACGCCATACCTGTCTCCGCAGGTGCATCGCAGCGAGGACAACGAGCCGTCGTTCGTCCCAATTACCGGGGCAGCAGTGGCCGAGATTTGGGGTATTGATGTCGCGGAAGCTGCCCGATTGACATCGGCAACGGCGCGGCGAGTCTTCAGAAAAGATCCATCCTGATGGCACAGGGCAGAAACGAAATCAAGGCGCTCCTGGACGACCATGGGATCAGACCGAAGCGGAGCCTTGGTCAGAACTTCCTTGCCGACCCCAACCTCGTTAACCGCATCGTGCGCACCGCCGGTGTCGCAAGCGGAGACTTGGTGGTAGAGGTCGGCGCCGGCACCGGCACCCTGACCAGAGCATTGGCGGCAACAGGGGCCGCAGTGATCGCCTACGAGGTCGACAGCAGACTGATCCCCATTCTCGAAGACGTACTGGCCGACACCGATGTCGAGTTGCGTGCCGAAGATGTCACTACGGTGGATTTGGCAGCAACATTCACTGATGGTCCATGGACCATGGTTGCCAATCTCCCCTACAACGTTGGTACACCGCTCATCCTCGATACGTTGCGGAAAGCTCCGGCGGTGACCCGGTTGATTGTGATGGTGCAGCGCGAGGTCGCCGACCGGCTGGTCGCGGTCCCTGGAAGCAAGGCGTACGGTGTTCCTTCTGTCGTTGCTGCTCTTCATGCCGACACCAGGCTTGTTTTTACCGTTCCGCCTGGTGTGTTCTTTCCGGTTCCCGACGTCGAATCGGCCGTTGTCGAGATGGTGCGTAAGGCAGCCCCCGCGGTCGCAGATCGGGCCATAGAGATCGCGGCAACCGCATTCCAGCAACGACGCAAGATGCTGCGGCGATCGCTCTCGTCGCTGGCGCCCAACCCGGCCGAAGTGCTCGCCAGCGCTGGGATCGACGAGACGGCTCGTCCCGAGGATCTGGCTGCGGCAGCGTTTGTGCGTCTGGCCGAGGTGATGCCGTGATCAGGGGAGAGGCGTACGCCAAAGTCAATCTGGGGCTTCGTGTTGGGCGGCGCCGTGCCGACGGGTTTCATCCGATCTCTGGCATCTTCCAGTCTGTCGACATAGTCGATATCTTGGAACTGGCCGGTGCCGAGGTTGATCTCATATCCACCAGCACTGGCGGTGCGGTGCCCGAGGCTCTGGACAATCTTGCGTTTCGAGCAGCGGCCGCAGTTCGGGAGCAGGCGGGCTCATCCAAACCGATCGGTATCACCCTCGATAAGACGATTCCAACAGCTGCCGGTCTTGGCGGGGGGAGCGCTGATGCGGCGACGGCGCTGGTGATGGCGGCGCGCTACTTCGGTGTCGACAACGCCATCCTGGAACGACTCGCGTTGGAACTTGGGTCAGACGTCCCCTTTTGCCTACGCGGTGGTTCGGCCCGAGTGGCCGGGCGTGGCGAGCTGATCGAGAGTCTCGATGAGCTTGGCGGGTTCGCCTTGGCGATTGTGGTGCCTCCGGTCGAGGTGTCGACCCCGGCGGTGTTCCAGAAATGGGATGAACTCGATGAACCGACCGGATTGGTATTCCCGCAGAACCAATTGCCGCCCGGATTCCGTAGCGAAGGTGACTTGATCAACGACCTCTATCCGGCCGCAGCTGCACTTTTTCCCCAACTCGATGATTGGAGAACAGACCTTTCAGATAGGTGGGGGCGACCCGTCATGTTGTCAGGCAGCGGGCCATCGCTGTACGGCTTCTTTGTCGATAGGGACGAGGCCGCCGGTGCGGTTGCTGCGATACCAGCTGGAAGCCGATTCGCCGAGGCATGCACTCTGTCTCTCGTCGGTTGGGCCATAACGAGCGGCTAGGTGCCCGGTCGGGGCACCTGGTGCCCGCCGTCTCGCTACAATCTTCTCCGCCCCATTTGCGGGGCGAACCCAGCAGTGGGGGATGGTGTAATCGGCAGCACCCTTGGTTTTGGTCCAAGCAGTCCGGGTTCGAGTCCTGGTCCCCCAGCGATAGCCCTCTTTCGGCAATTACAAAATGGCGGTATTCATGGCGGTCAAAGCGATAGTTCTCGGTGCCGGAAAAGGCACCCGAATGCAATCAGAGCTAGCAAAGGTATTGCATCCGGTAGCCGATCGCCCGATGTTGCTGTGGGTCCTCGACGCCGTCGCCGCGGCGGGTTCAGTCGAGACGGTTGTGGTCGTGGGGCACCAAGCCGATGAGGTTCGCGACGTGCTTCCCGAAGGCGTCGGAGCAGTCCTGCAGGCGGAGCAACTGGGAACCGGTCACGCCGCCTCGATCGGCCTAACGGGACTTGACGTTGGACTCGACGACGAGATAATCGTCATCCCCGGGGACATGCCGCTCGTGCGCGGAGAGACAATGCGGGATCTTGTCGACCTGCATCGTCAAACCGGTGCAGCGGCGACGTTGCTCACGGTGGAACTCGACGAACCACGGGCCTATGGACGGGTGATTCGAACCGATGGGGCTGTGACCGCCATCGTCGAAGTCAAAGACGCTACACCTGAACAATTAGCAGTGGCCGAGGTCAACACCTCGGTGTACGTATTCACCGGGCAGTGGCTCGCTGGTGCCCTTGAGCGCATCAGCACCGAGAACACACAAGGTGAGTATTACCTGACTGACGTGGTCGAGATTCTGGTCGGTGACGGCCATCCCATCGGCGCTCTCTTGGCCGCTCCCGAGGAAGGGCTTGGGGTCAACTCGATCGATCAACTCGCCGGCGTGGCCTCCGTCCTGGAGAGTCGTCAGTCACAAACAAGCTGACCCGGCACCGGTCATTCGGAACTTTGGTTGTTCGCGCCCGCGACAGCTAGCCTTCCGATCGTTAGCCCATCGGAGGATCCACCCACAGTGGAGATCACCAGCCGTAAACGTCTAATGGTGTTCGCAGGCTCTGCCAACGAAGGCTTGGCCCGCGAAGTAGCCAACATCCTTGGCACTGATCTTGGTGGTGTCGAACGTGAGGTCTTTGCCGACAGCGAGATCTACATTCATTTCACCGAAAGCGTACGCGGCGCCGATTGTTTCGTTGTGCAGAGCCACGTTTCTCCGATCAACTTCCACATCGTCGAGCAACTGATCATGATCGACGCGCTGAAGAGGGCATCGGCGAAGCGGATCACCGCGGTAATCCCGTATTACGGATACGCCAGGCAGGACAAGAAGGGCCGCCCCCGCGAAGCCATCACGGCCAAGCTCATGGGTGATCTCTTCGTGACAGCAGGGGCCGATCGCCTCGCCTCTGTGGATCTGCATACCGGCCAGATTCAGGGTTTTGTCGATGTCCCATTCGATCACCTCACGGCTCTTCCAGTGTTTGTCGACTATCTGGCAAAGACGTTGGCTGGTCCGACGACCATTGTCTCGCCAGATGCCGGTGGTGTGAAGCGGGCGGCACGCTATGCCCGTCACCTTGACGCTTCAGTCGCGTTTATCGACAAACGGCGTAGCACCGATGTCCGCAACAAATCCGAGTCGCTCGAAGTCGTTGGCGATATCAACGGACGTCACTGCATCATCGTTGACGACATCATCGACACGGCAGGCAGCGCGGTCGGTGCGGCCAACATGCTGCAAAAGCGCGGAGCTCTCAGCGTGCGTCTCGCCGCCACCCACGGCATCATGTCGGATCCTGCGGTAGACAGGATCAGGAACTCCGTGATCAGCGAGGTGGTTATCAGCAATACCTTGCCGGTTCCCGATGATGCTGTTGATCTTCCCAGCTTGACTGTGCTCTCGATCGGGTCGGTATTGGCTGGCGCCATCAACGCCATTTTCACCGACGCCTCGGTCAGTGCGATTTTCAAGGGCGAAAACATGTGAGTGGGTCCGCGGACCGTATCGCCCAGATCGCAGCTGGTGACTTCGCCGAGTACTGCGACGAGTTCGCTGCCATCTCTGCGCAGGCCGCCGCTCGTTTCCAGACAAGAAACTGGCACGCTTTGCAGGAAGACTCGGCCCAGCGTCTTGAGCTCTACACCGAGCGCATCGACCAGGCAGTCACCGCGATCGAGGCGCTGCCCGGCGCCCAATCTCATGAGATTTGGGGCTCGGCCCGCGCCCTGTATCAAGATCTGATCGCTCACAGAGCCGACGCTGAAATAGGAAAGACGTTCTTCAGCTCGATCACAAGGCGGATGCTCAAGACCGAGGGAACTGACCCTGCCATTGAGTTCACCGACGACCCGGCATCGCTGCCTGAGGGCGAACCCGAACTCCTTCGCTTCGATGCGGGGCGCACCGAAGCGATGCTGGTTGAGCTTCTTGTTGCCACCGCCGTAGGAGACGATTGGCAGAACCTCGAGCGCGACGTCCGGCTGGCCGCTCTCGAGATCCAGCGCAGGTTTGCATTGCACGGTGAGCAACAACCCGTTACTTCGATCGAGGCCTACCCGCATCCGTTCTATCGAGGTAGGGCTGCCTATGTCGTCGGCAGCATTAGTGGCGGTGCGCTGACGTTGCCGCTGGCAATAGCGATACACCGCACCTCGCGAGGATTGGTCATTGGTGCGGTCCTGGTCGAACAAGACGATATCTCGGTGCTGTTCAGCTACACCAGGGCTTCGTTCATGGTCGCGGTCGACGACCCGGGCAAGATGGTCAACTACCTCGGTCGCTTGATGCAGCACCGCAAGCCAGCTGAGCTCTTCACCGCAATTGGCTACAACAAGCACGGCAAGACGGAGCGCTACCGAGACTTGCGTGCCTTTATCGATTCCTCGGGAGCCAATTTCGAACACGCCCGTGGGATCAGAGGCATGGTCATGATTGTGTTCACCCTTCCCGGATATGACGCAGTGTTCAAAGTCATTCGCGACCGCTTTCCGTACCCGAAACAGACAACCCGCCGCCAAGTGATGTCGAAATACCGGATGGTCTTTCGGCACGACCGCGCCGGCCGACTCATCGATGCCCATGAGTTTGAGCACATGCGTTTCGCCGCCAACCGGTTTGATTCGCAACTCCTTGCCGAGCTAGAGACACAAGCGACAAGATCCATCACTGTCGAAGACGGGCAGGTGACGCTGCACCATGTCTATGTGGAACGCAAAGTGGTTCCGCTAGATATCTACCTTCGCGAGAACAACCCATTGAAGGGGCGGGCCGCCATGATCGACTACGGAAGAGCGATCAAGAATCTCGCCATGTCCGACATCTTTCCCGGTGACATGCTGCTCAAGAACTTTGGTGTGACTAGATCTGGGCGGGTCGTTTTCTACGATTACGACGAACTCACCAGCGTCACCGAATGCAACTTCAGGGAGTTGCCGCAGACAATGGACCCAGATCGCGAGATGTCGGCTGACCCCTGGTTCGGTGTTGGCGACCATGACGTGTTTCCCGAAGAGTTCCGCAACTTTCTAGGCGTGCGTGGCGAGTTACGCGAGGTGCTCGAACAACACCACGGAGACCTGTTCGGCGTCCGCTTCTGGCAACGGGTTCAAGATCGAGTCAAAGCCGGTGAGGTCATCGAGATCTTTCCATACGAGCGGAGCCGCCGGCTCGGCGCAGGCGTGAGAAGAAGGACAAGCTCCCCATGAAATCCGCGGTCATTCATATCCATACCGGACACGACAGGGGTGTCTTCGACATCACTGCCCAAGCCGCGGCATTTGTTGCAGAACTTGGCGATGGGATGCTCAATGTCTTTGTCCCCCACGCCACAGCCGGGATTGCAATCATCGAGACCGGGGCCGGTAGTGATGACGACCTTATGGCTGTGATCGATGATCTACTCCCCAGAGTCGATCGCTATCGGCATCGACATGGCAGCCCGGGCCACGGCGCTGACCATGTGCTGCCTGGGATAGTCTCGCCGTCCACTGTTGTACCGGTCATCGACGGATCGCTCGCCTTGGGTACATGGCAGTCGATCGTCCTTATTGATCCCAACGCCGACAACCAGGATCGCCAAATCCGGTTCAGTTTCGTGCCTGGCTAGGCCGCGTTAAGCGTCTGGCGTCCGTGAGCGCCGCATACAGCGGCGACGGACGCCAGACGCACATGTAGGCGTCGTTTTCGGTGCGATTTGGGGGATGTGAAGAGTGCTGTCGCAGGTTCTCTTTGCCTAGAAGCTCTCAATAGCGCATAATACAGGCCGTTCTATCGCGCCCCGCAGTGTCTGCGCCGCGCTCTAACCCCGATTCACCATTTATGAGGAGACGTCAACAATGGACCAGGTGACCCTAAGCGCCCAACCCCGCGCTGTATTCGGGACGCGCCCGTCCAAGCGCCTACGACGCGAGGGCTTGGTTCCGGCGACGGTCTACGGCAAGGACACCGATGTGAAGTCGATCACGATTGACGGCAGGGAGCTGTATCGGGTCCTACACACCGAAGCCGGACGTAACGCTCTCATCAATGTTGACATCGACGGGGACACAAATGTCCTCGCGGTCGCTCGTGAGGTGCAGCGCCACCCCGTTCGTGGTGAGATCATCCACCTCGACCTCATCGAGATTTCGCTGGACACGACGCTTGCTGCCGAGAGCAGCGGCGATGACATCGGTAGCCCCGGCGGCGTGATCGG
>JASJHC010000390.1:0-3037 GCA_033791245.1 Acidimicrobiia bacterium
GGATCGTCGGGGAACTAGGCGTGCTGAATCGCGGGCGAGAGTTTCCGTCTGATGATGAAGTGGTAACATCGCCGTCCTTGCGGACGTAGCTCAGCTGGTAGAGCGCAACCTTGCCAAGGTTGAGGTCGCCGGTTCGAATCCGGTCGTCCGCTCGCTGAGGGCGGTCAGCTGACCGCCCTCGTTTTTCGGCGACGTGGCCGAGTGGTTAGGCAAGGGTCTGCAAAACCCTGAACTCGGGTTCGATTCCCGACGTCGCCTCGAGCGATACAATGGTCACATAAGGGCGCTTAGCTCAGCGGCAGAGCGCTGCCTCGACACGGCAGAGGTCACTGGTTCAATCCCAGTAGCGCCCACAAGTCAGGACCCCAGTGAACACTGGGGTTTTGGCGTATCTGGGGGCAGCGGCTGAGAGGGTCGAAACCGTCTCAGGACGCGCATAGGACGCGTTTTGTTCACGATTGGTGACTCAATAGCCCATGGCCTTCTGATATGCGGCGCTATTCGTTGGCGTCGGCGAGGATCTTCAGTGCCGAGTACCCATCCTCGCCACCATCGATGGCCCGCCACGCACGAGCGTCAGCATCGAGAAGATCCGTGCGTCTTCGTAGCCAGGTCCGCTCTCGACCTCGGAGTTCGCCTGCCATCTCGAATGGGTCACGAACCAGAGAGAGCAGAAACGCAAGGTCCTCACGCTGAGCTGCCGGAAGATCGTCAACATCGACCGCACGGGCCTTGATCAGGATGGCTCCTAGAAGTGTTGGTCGCTGGATTGTCCCGATCCTTGTGTCGGTTCGGACATCCACCGCAACCGATCTGTTCAGCGCTTGGGTTCCACCGGGAACCTCTATGGAGCTGACGCCATTCAAGACTTCACGCGGTGCGCGTCCACCGATCCCATCCGGCAGGAGAACGTCGATCTTTACTCGCCCGCGGACGAACCGGTGGCCGAGATTGCCCGGAGAGACGGCAACGATTTCGTAGCCCAGCGTGCTGAGTCCTTCGACGAAGGCTTGCGGTTGACCCGTGAGGGCTCGTACGTCGACGATGACGTCGAGATCGGTGCTTCGACGAGGTGGGGTGCGATCGTGCTCGAGACCGTGAAGATGAACCATCTGGCCACCAATGAGCGTCCAGTCCGTAGGAACGACAGCGGCCACCTCGATCAGACCGTTCCACAGGTCGCGTGTGAGGTCGTCGTCGCAGGGGATCGTGAGTCTCAAGGCTGCACGTCGAATGTGATGACGGCGTCAGCGACCATGGCGTTGCCTTTCCGCGTCGAAGTTTTCTAGGAATTGTTTCGCCGCGCGTCGGCTGCGAGGGTCTCGGGATTCGTACAGGTCGATGGCTGCGATCGCCGGTCCGACACGGCCCCGCCAATGGAATGGATCATCATCTGCTACGACGCGCAGCACAACATTCGGCCGGTCGCTCGGCTCGAGATGGTACTTAGCCACGATGCTGTCGACCCGCCCACGCGGGGCGTAGGCTTCGAGCTCGTCGCTGGGCTGAATATCGATGCCTGAGGCCGCTGCGGCGCTTACGCCACCCTTGACAACTCCGGGTTCCGACGCGATTCGATCTATAACGGAGGGATGTGCTCGCAGGTACATCGGCTGAGCCCTGGCTCGAAGCCTTGGGGCAAGCCCGCTAAGCCCGCGATCTCGTAACTTGCCGCGTAGGCGCGATAGGGCAGAGGGGCTAGGCCAGTCAACCGGGTGCCCTTCCGCGATATTGAGGAGTGCCCATGCGTTCGCAGAATCGAAGGGTCGTCCGTTGACCACCACGGACTCTTGCCTGTGGTCGATGCTTGCTTGGTTGATGAGCCATCGTCCCGCTATCTTCTCCGCATTCAGCTGCCGGGCATGCGCCATGGCGCGTACGCGGGAGGGGTGGACGTTCAGCTGCGATGCAGCTTCAACGACTGAGATGAGATTGCTGTTGGGGGACATGAAGTGTCTCTTTGTTGTTGTCACAACTATAGCGTAAGAAATATAGTTGTGTCAACTACAGCGCCACAGATATAGTTGTGTCAACAATCGAGGCCTCGGAAGCCGCAGTCAACCAGGCTACAAGCCGAGACTCTGGACCTCCCTTTGGTACCCGCTGCGCGACGGTCGGGATCCGATCTGGAGTTCCAACCGTTCGGCGGCGGCTTTGTCTGCTCCTTCGTATAGGTGGCCGTAGACGTCGAGGACGGTCTTGACTGAGGTGTGGCCGAGACGGTCGGCTATTACTTTGGGGTGTTCGCCTTGGGCGATGAGGAGCGCTACCTGGGAGCGTCGGAGGGTATGTGTCCCCAGATCGGGGTCTAGGCCAGCGGCCTCGAGTGCTGGTTTCCATACTCGGCGCATCCAGTTGGTACGCCGTATAGGTCCGCCTTCTGGTGCAGGAAAGAGCCAGGCTGCGGAATCTGTCTCCGCGAGGTGTGCGGTGTGTTCGGCGAGCTGGTTGCTGATCGACCGGGGTAGTACGACGGTTCGGGTGCTTTTGGTTGTTTTGGGTGGGCCGACGATCAGTTGGCCTTGAACGTCTGATGCTGTCCTGCGGACGTGGACCAGGTTGCGTTGGGGGTCGAAGTCGCCGAGTTGGAGGCCGGCGAGCTCTCCGATGCGGAGACCGCCAAAGGCGCCGATGAGGACCAGCGCCCGATATCGGGGGTCGATGGTGTCGGCGAGCCGCATCACCTCTTCGACGGTGAACGCCGTTGGTTCGTTGCGTTGAATCTTGGGCAGTTGGACGTCTCTGGCGGGGGAGAGGGCGATGAGCCGATCGCGCACCGCCAACCGGAAGACACCCGACGTGATCTGCCAGGCCTTTTGGATTGTTGCCGGCGCCTTCCCGTCAGTGGCCAGGTCGGCGACCCAGGTTTCAAGGTCGGAGGGTTGGACGCTGCCGACTGGCTTGTCACCCAGTTGCGGCAGCACCAGCGAGTTGAGATACGACTGGTCACGTGCCCGGGTCGTGGCTCGCAGGGCGGCCCTGCCGGCCATCCACGACTCCGCAACTGACGCGAACAGCACCTGGCCGGCTCGCGGGT
>JASJHC010000391.1:0-14421 GCA_033791245.1 Acidimicrobiia bacterium
CCCGCCCCCCTCCCGGCCGCGCCGGCGCCCACCGGTCCCCGTCGTGCCGCCTTGACCGCCCCCGAAGCGGACCGCCGGCACCTCCTCGCCCTTGTCCCAGGTGAAACCAAACCGTGCTGAAGCCAACTCGTAGAAGTAGCGAGAGTTAGCGGCCTGCTCATCAGCAAGCATTCCGCCCTCCCCGGAACAGATCCCGGTCCCAGCCATCTCCGCACCACGAGACAGCGCCACCTTGGCCTCGAACGACAGCGAGCCAAATGACATGTCCGACACGATGAGCGGGATGTCCAGGTGCAGGGGACGGGCTGCCTCCGGCCCAACCACCAGCTCGGTTGAAACCGGATCATCATCCAGCAGAGGTGGCTGCGCCAGCTGTGCCGTAACAATCTGGATGTCATCCCATTTCGGTAGCTGATCACGGGGTACGCCCATAGCGGCGAGCGGGCCGTGATGTCCCAGCTTGGAGAGGCCATCGGTGGCGAGCTGCCGGATCAGTTTCACATATGGTTCATCCGGAGTCCCGTGGGGATCCTGGTAGGCACCTTGGTAAGCAGCCCGATCCCAGGGCTGGGGATGGACCCGCTCATATTCGGCGATCTCGTCGGCGTCGACATATACGCCGTCGCCCTCGACCCAAGCGGTGAACTTCTCCAGGACCTCATCGTTCTGGTAGGCCGACACACCCGTGTCGAACCGATAGTCCCACCCGTGAACACCACAAACGAGGTCATCGCCAACGATGGTGCCATCGGCGAGAAGCGCCCCTCGATGCAGGCAACGGCCGTAGAGCACCGAGACCTCATCTCCGGAGCGGACAATGACGAGATCGGTGTTACCTACCAACGCCCCTGTCGGCAGGCGATCCTGGAGTTCCGACCATTCTGCGATACGTAGTGGAGTCATGGCTCGATTCTGCCATGGCAGTGACCACGTTGCTGACGAGTCCGTCGGACGCCGCATAGACATAGGATGGCCTAGGCTCGGCCTATGCGACTCATTCTCAAACTCCTCGTAAATGCGGCTGCGCTGTGGGCGGCGGGCAATTTTGTGTCCGGCATTGACCTCGACGGTGATATCCCGACGATTCTGCTCGTCGCACTGGTATTTGGACTGGTCAACACTTTCATCAAGCCAATCCTCAAAGCGCTCTCATTCCCCGTGATCATCCTCAGCCTCGGCTTGTTCGCTCTGGTGATCAATGCCGCGATGTTGGGGATTACCGCGGCATGGACCGACGCTCTGTCGATCTCGGACTTCTGGGCGGCGCTGCTCGGAGCGATCGTGATCTCGGTAGTCAGTGCCATCCTCGGATGGTTCGTGCCCGACGACTGAGGCGTCAGGAGCGAGGCAACCGCACGACAAGCCGCGCCCCGGCCTAACGGACCGGATCAACGCCCACGGACCGGTGCCAGCCACTACGATCGAAATATGACCACTATCAAACGCCTCACCGACTCGTGTCTCGTCGTCACCACAGACGACGGAGCCACCCTATTTGATCCGGGATTCCACACCTTCGAGAGCGACCTCATCGATCTCAATGAACTCGGCGACATCCAGCGGGTGCTTGTCACCCATGAGCATGGCGATCATGTCAGCCCCGACTTCCTGAAATGGGTCCTCGATCGTGGTGACGATGTCACCGTGTATGGCAACGATGCCGTGGCAGCCGTGCTCTCGGAGCACGACATCGAGGTAGCCGCCGACATCCCCATAGGAACCAGCGCTGAAGATGTGCTCCACGAGACAACCCCGATGGGAACGGCTCCGCCAAACCGGGCATGGACAATCGACGGTGTCATTACCCACCCTGGTGACAGCTACGGCCCAACTCGGACCGCACCTGTGCTCGCCCTCGGCCTGCTCACACCGTGGGGTTCGACCACAAAGACCCTGGAATTCGCCAGGAAGCTCGCCCCGCAGCAAGCGATCCCGGTGCATGACTTCTACCTCTCCGAAAGTGGGCGCGGCTGGATCAACACGGTCGCCAAACATGTGCTCGCCAAAGCCGATATCGAGGTTGTAACCCTGGATTGGGGCGAAAGCTTCACGATCTAAATCGGCGATGTAACCGGAGATTGCCGCAGGATCTCAATGCGTGCCGTGTAACTTGGCTCCAAGGCGGGCGAAGACTGATCCGCGCGTTCAACCAAGGAGCCACCAATGGCAGGCAAGAAAGCCGGCAATCTCAATAAGACAACTGTTGCCGAGCTCGCAGACGACAAGGCAGCCGTGTACAAGATTCTGAACGCCAAGGGCGACAACGTGTACACCGGCGCAGCTGCCAAGGGCAAGGTGCAAGAACAGATTGCCAAGCACATGCGTGGTGGCGAGGAAGCAATTCCCGGGGCAAAAAGCGTCACGCTGACCCAGAAGGCCACCGTCGTTGAAGCTCGGAAGTCAGCCGCTCGTATCATCAAGCGGGACGAACCCAAGAACAACTAGCTCACTAGGAACTCTTCGACTGTGCCGTCTCCGGCTGCGCAAAGCGCAGCTTGCGACTTCTGCTGCGCAGAACTCGACGGACCACGCCTGAGCGTTGACCCGCGCCGTCTCCTGATCGAGGCGGCGCAGTCGCGCCCGTGCTTCCGCTTCCCGCGGTCAGTATCTAGCCTGCGCCGTCTTCGATGCGGCCCAGGACCAATCCGGTTCTGGGATCGAAGATATGGAGGCGGCGCAGTCGTATCCGGATCGAGGTTCCGGGCGGTGGTGCCGCACCATCGGTACGCATTTCGACAGTGTGACCGGGAGCGATCTCTATATCAACGATGCCGTGGCTGCCGGCGAAGTATCCGCGACCGCAGCGAACAGAAACCCCACCAGCATCGGCAACAACGTCCTCGGGCCTAATCCCTACTTCGACCTCACCGGCGACGGCGCTGGCCAGACTGGGTGTCCACGCCCGCAGCCGAAACTCGCCCATCGACACGAAAAAGCCCGTCCCCTCGCTCGACACCGTGGCGGGGACAAACCCCATCGAGCCAATGAACCCGGCCACAAACTTCGTCTGTGGCCATCGGTATAGATCCATCGGTGGTGCGATCTGCTGAATCGCGCCTTGCCGCAGCACCACGATCCGGTCGGCTATCACCATTGCTTCTTGCTGATCATTCGTTACAAAGACTGTTGTCACTCCGTAGCCCTGCTGCAACAAACGGAATTCTTGGCGCATCTGTACCCGCAAATGGGCATCGAGGCGGGCGAGGGGCTCGTCCATTAGGAATACCTCAGGGACACGAACAAGGGCGCGCGCCGCCTGCACTAGTTGCTGGTGACCGGCACCAAGCTCTGCTGGCTTCCTGGCGAGAAGGTGCGCAATCTCGAGCACCCGGGCCTCGGCCTCGACTCGGCTGGCAACCTCCTGTGGCGGGGTCTTGCGCAGCTTGAGGGGAAAACCCACGTTGCCCCTCACGTCGAGGAACGGGTACAAAGCCTGGTCTTGGAAGACCATCGCGACCCCCCGCTCGGCGGTCACGACGTCACTCATATCGACACCGCCGAAACGGATGCTTCCACCCTGGATCGTGTCCAGCCCAGCTATGGCCCGCAACAAAGTTGATTTGCCTGCACCCGATGGGCCGAGCGCCACTAGGAACTCCCCGTCAGGGATTTCCAGGTAGTCGATGTCCAAGATGGTGTTGCCATCTCGAACCACTCGTACATCTTCGAGAGATATGGCCGACATCGTGCCTCCAGCACCGATCGTACCCAACATTGGGGATAGCGGATACGGGCCATCAACTCGAGCCTTCCCTGCCGTGGCAAGAAAGGCTCTACTTCTATGCTGGCAATTAGACCAGCTCGGGCACCCGAACCTCGCCGGTGAGATCGACCTCCACGATGACATCGTCTGCCTGACCCTCGATATGGACCTCCGGCAGCCAATGCAGCCACCGCGGCAGATACCAGTTCCAGTCCCCCAACAGCCGCAAAGATGATGGGCATCCTGACATCGATCCAACCGTGGGGCATCTCCCTGCTACTGCCGTCATCCACCTCGGGCCCGCCCCGGGAACTAGGAACAAGTGACTTGAGCCCAAAACCCGGGACCAGCATTGCCACCACTGCACCGAAGAAAAGCGTATCTTGGAAGCGACATCTCGGTCGTGTAGTCCAGACAGCCGAGTCCGCGGGGGAAAAAGGAATGGTCGAATGAAGAACACAAGAATCGCAATTGTCCTGGTTGCGCTGACACTGCTGGCGGCAGCCTGCGGCGGTAAGTCCGCCGAGGACGCACTCCTCGAGAAGATTCTGGAAAACAGCAGCGAAGACATCGGCGATATCGATATCAATACCGACGATGGCGACTTCAACATCAGCGTCACGGGTGAAGATGGCGAGGACATCAGCATCACCGGTGGCGGTGACGATGAAGAGTTCTCCATCACTGTCGAGGGTGACGATGGCGAGACCATGACCTTCGGCGGCGGTGAGGTCCCAGACGGGCTGCAAACTCCGGTACCCGACGGCGGTGAAGTCGGCAGCACCTTCAGCACCGGACAGGACATCAGCGTATCGCTGACCTATCCCGGCAGCTCCTTCGAGCAGCTTGTCTCCTTCTACGACGATGGCCTCGACTTCGCTAGCGACAACCGCTTCGAGTCGTCGTTCAGTTCCGAAGATGGCACGTTCCGCTCGGTCGTGTGGAGCGCGGACGACGGAAGCTGGACGGTGAACGTTAGTGATTGCTACGGCCTCAACGGCGATCTCGACAGCGCTTGCGTGTCAATCGTCGAGTCTTCTTCGTAACGCAGGTAGGACTCCCCGCCGCGAAGGTTCGGTCGTCGCTCAGCATGCCGCGACCCTTAGCCTCGACACGGCCAGACTCGGGTCACGGATCGGCGCCTTCGTCTGCAGCTAGGGCTGCCAGACGATGGTCGTGGGCTGGAATTGACTCCACGCAAACCAGAAGGATTCGTGGGTGGGTAGTTCGGCGCCGGCGGCGTCGAACGCCCGCAAGCCCCCGCCGTCAAGACGGAGCTCAATGCCATCGGTAGTCACAGCCACTCCTTCGTCTATCGCAAGGCGAGCAGCCGCAGCCGGAAAGGCAACCACCCTCCCGTCCCTGCCAACCACACCGACGACTGGCTCCTGGACGGGAAGCCGAGGATCAACATCGCCAACTGGGAAGACGGGGCCGTTGTTGTCACGACCGCGCAACGGATCGACCGGATATGAACGACCTATACCGCCATCTTGGGCAACAATCGTTGTCTCGGGGTGCGCTGCTTTCCACTCGCCCCATGTCGTGGTCACAACGGTCACAGGTTCGAGTACAAGACCCGCCTCACGCAGCGGGCCGGTAAGGGCGACGCCTAGGAAAGTATCAAACATCGATTCGTTCTCCAGGTCGTACATCACCTTGTTGGAACGAGCCAGGAGGCCAGAAGTACGCAACACGAGGGTTGAGAACCCTTCCGGAACCAGATCCGTGAAGAAGGCTTGGGCCGAGCCGCACAATGTGCAGTACGGCATTCCAATGCGGCGCCCGCCCAGCGTGTCATTGACCATCTCATGGACTTCCATAATGTTCTTGGGATAGGCCCTCGTCTCACCGCCAACAGTCACTCCAAAGACCACAGCAGCGTCCGGATACCAACCTCCACCGTCAACAGACGTGACCGCCGGGTCATCAAGAGCAGGGATACAGCCTCGCAAACACGGGTCGGAATCTCCGAGCCGCCGGTTGTCAATGAGCACACCACCCCAACTCACCAGACGCCAGTCGACATTTGCTGCGATATCGTCGAAGAAGGGTTGCCATCCCACATCCACCAGGGTGAATAGGCGTTCTTTGTAGTCGGCGTAGCCTGGTGGTGCTTCAAGGTCCCACGCGATCATCAGGTCGGTGACTCGCCGCCACTGCGACACATCCCCGCCACCGGGAATCGCCACGCCGGTTAGCTCGGCAAAGGCTGCGGCCGCCGCATCGCCAACCGTCCCACCCTGGAAGAAGCGGAGAATATCGCTGAGCAGCCACCCCAGCCTGGCGTCATTGCTGGCGCCCAACACCTCGACCGTTGCAGGGTCAACCTCACCGGTGAAGGCACCCCAAACCACGTCGATGGCAGCAATGGTGTCGTCACTGAGCGAACCAGTAGGGGCTTGGGGAGCAGGCGGGATCTCACCACCATCGCTGTCGAGCTGCTCACCGATTGCAGGTGTCGAAGCGACGGTCGTTGGCGCAGGCTCGGTGGTTTCGCCCGAACAGGCGACGGCTATGAGAGTAAGAACGATGGCGATTCGAAATGGCACCCCGCCAAGCTACCGGCAGCTCACCCGCTCGGTTGACGGTTTGACCTTACGATTCTGTGAATGGGGCGGCAGCTTCGACAGCGACGACGTAGGCGAGCCCGAGACCTCATTCACAACAGGTCTGCAACGTGTCTTGCAGGCCCCCCAACGGTGACCACTGGACAGTGACTATCGGTGATTGCATGTTGGGAGAGCAGGAAAACTGCGTCAATCTCACCCAGAGCGGCTCATAGTCTTACCAGGGATGCTCACTACCGTCCCATGAGTAGAAACGGCCATGATCTGCCGACGACAAGCCGGTAATAACCCGCCGGATTCCAGCGACACTCTCCTTCACGGAAAGCATCGCACCACGTCCCCCCATATCGGTCCGCACCCAGCCGGGATGCATGACGATGCCGACCACGCCGGCCAATTTCCACGCCGGAGCCCGCAGCCGGAATTCGTCGTTCAACGCGGCCTTCGAATCTCCGTAGTCTCCGAGGCTGTCGGTGCGACCCCGCCGCGCTCCCATCTGAGACGTCACCAACACCACCCGCACCTGGTTGGCAAGCCGGTCGCCCTCCAGGAGTGTCTGAACCACGGAAATCGGGGCCCTGGCGTTGATTGCCATGATCTCTTCGCGGCTATGGCCGCTATTGACTCCAGCGTTATGGACGACCACGTTCAGACCACGTTCGGGCAACGCTTCGACCAGAGCCGCAATCTGGTCTTTGTTCCGAACATCAAGAGGATGTATCTGGACCGCACCTTCGATCTGAGCGAGCGCCCCCGGGTCTTCCGGCGAACGTGTGGTCGCATGCACGGCCCAATTCCCTTCGGCGTATTGGCGGGCAAGTTCCAGACCAATCCCCCGACTGGCTCCGACAATCAGAACGCTTCCAGTGCTGGCCATCCCTAAATCCTCCGTGTTGCCGAGTGCTACCTAGCGGTGCCCATACCAGCGTATCGGGTCACAACCGACTCCAGGCGAACCACGGTCCCTATGAAAGAAATGGTTCGTTGGTCACCAATTCCTGATGCGGCCTTCCGCTGCCCAGCTAGCCACGACCCTCGAATACTGCCCGCACCGCATCGATCGTGTCGGCCTCCTCAGCCGACTTGTCGTCCCGGTAACCCTTGACCCGAGCAAACCGCAACGCCATGCCTCCCGGATAACGCGAACTCGCCTGGACACCGTCGATCGCAATCTCGACAACCTGCTCCGGTCTCACGTGAACGACACGCCCTTGGCGATGAGTTTCGAGCTCGAGGAACCGCTTCGTCTGCCATTCCAGGATCTCGTCCGTCATCCCCTTGAAGGTCTTGCCGAGCATCACAAAACTACCGTCGTCCCTGCGGGCACCCAGATGGATATTGCTCAGCCAACCCTGCCGTCGGCCCGACCCCCACTCGATGGCAAGCACCACCAGATCCAGGGTGTGCACCGGCTTCACCTTGAGCCACCCGGGGCCGCGACGGCCGGCCTGGTACGGAGTATCCAGCGCCTTCACCATCACACCCTCGTGTCCTGCCGCGATTGTGTCTTCAAAGAAGGCGGTCGCCGCAGCGACATCGGCAGTGATGATGCGGGGTATCCGGTACTGGCTGGGCACGACACGATCGAGCAATTCGAGTCGGGCACTTGTCGATTCGTCGAGGACATCGGCCCCATTGAGGTGGAGCACATCGAACAAGAACGGCGACAGTTCAATGCCACCTGACGTGGTGGCGCTGCCGAAGCGGCCCATCGTCACTTGAAACGGATGGGGGCGGCCATCGTCGTCAATGGCGATCGCCTCCCCATCGAAGACTGCTGACTCGACATTGCACCCACTGAGCGCCGCCACCAGTTCGGGAACACGATCCGTCACATCGTTGAGATTGCGGGTGTAAACCGCCACCCGACCCTCTGCGATATGGACCTGGATGCGGGCGCCATCGAGCTTCCTCTCGACTACGGCCTCGCCCAGCCTGTCCAGCCCAGCTTCGATTCCAGACGCCGATTTGGCCAGCATGGGCAGCACCGGCCGAAATAGCCGTAGCCCAAACGAAGCGACTGCATCCTTCCCCTCGCTGGCTGCGGCTAGCGCCACCTCGGCCAGGCCACCGGTGAACATGGTGGCGCGGCGTACCGATACCGCAGACACACCAAACGCCTTAGCCACGGCATCCATCATCAATCGTTCGCTGGCACCTTGGCGAAGACCATCCACAAGCAGGGCAACAAGAAAGGCCTGCTCCTCGGCGGTAGCTACGGAGAACATGCGATCGACGTCGACTCGCCGGGCTTCGGTCGATCCGGCGCCAGAGATGGCTGCTATTGCAGTGAAGACTGCGTCCACCTTGGCGATGGTCAGACTCGGTGTCGCGGCAGCGGGAGGAGGGTCACGCAGGGAGGCATATCCCACTCCAAACGATCCCTGCGGGACCACACCCGAAAGATACGAAACGGCCAACGCCAGCTCCGCCCCTTCCAAGGACTCAATGGCTGCGGCAAGGATCTCGATCTTCTCGTTGCGGGCAGCAACAGAGGCAACCTTGTTTGACGATGTGACAATGTTTGCGAGCAGCATGATCATATAAGGTTATCGACTAGCTCGCCATGGTGTCGCCGCCTGCAAGACCGTGGGGTTGCGGTGCTAGGTTGCCTTCTCCGGCACTCCGGTGGCAGCGGACCAGGGCACAATACGACGGGGCACTCGTGAACAACACAAGAAGCCTGGCCAGGCAGCTCCCTGCCGGCATCGTCGACGCTTCCTTCGCCTCACTTGCCACGTTCGTAATAGGTCTCGCCGCAGTCAATCTGCTTGAGGGCACCGAGCGCGGCATCTACGCCATCTACTTCACAACGTTCATGATGGCCACAGTCCTCCCCCGCAACCTCGTGTTCACGCCAAGCGAAGTCGATACGGTCGGTTTCGCCGCCGAACATCGAATCCCCGTCATCCGCCGCACCATCGCCCTGGGTATCGGACCCGCCCTGCTCGGAGCAGCCAGCGTGGGGCTGGCCGCTCTGGTCTCTTCATCACTCACCAGTGCGGATGTGATCGCACCGTTCACGATCACGACAGTCATTGCCGCCGCCCTTTCGCCGCTGCAGGACCACCTGAGAAGGATGCTCCATATCGGGGAAAAGTCATGGTTGGCGGCATGGGTGTCGATAGTTCAGTTTGGTACAGCTGGTATCGCCATCCTCACCATGATGGCGGCCGATGTGCCGATCCCCTGGATCCCATTTGGTGCTCTGGCAGTCGCAAACCTGACTTCACTGTCGTTTGGATGGTTTGCCACCTTGGGCCTCCACCGCCAAGTCCCGGAGGAAGCGAGACTGCACCTCGGACAGCTGGCGCGACGGGGTCGATGGCTGGTGCTGCAGGCCGCTGCCCCTTCGCTGGCCGGCTTCGTCGCTGCCACAATCATCACCCGCCTCGCCAGCGCTGAGGCGCTCGGTTTCGCCGAGGCGGCGCGGGTGGTTGCTCAGCCGATTCTCGTGTTGGCCACAGGTCTAACCGCCGTGCTTGCTCCCCGCACAATGGAGGCAGCGATGAACCGTGACCTCGCCACAGCCCGCCATGCCAGCAGAGTGTTCATGAGGGCTGTCGCAGTTGGCGGTGTCGGCTATATGGCAATCGCCGGCTGGTCTTGGCAACTGAATCCGATGTCCCGATTAGTCCCCTCCGCCTATGAGGTGGAGGGCCTAGTAGCCGTCACCATCATCGCCAATCTCGCAACAGCAGCCGTGTTCCTCCAGATCAACGAGTTGCTCGGCGCAAAACGGGAAAGGGTCCTGGCCAAACTGGCTTGGGCACTGTCGCCAATACTCCTGCTGGGAGCAGCTACTGCTGGCACCACCGAGGCTTTCGCCAGAGCCATCGGCAGGCTGAGCGAATCGGTTGTCCGCTTCGTTGCGCAACTGATCGCCATTCGCCCGCAATACGATTCCACCGACAACGAGCCGCTCTAGTCCACGCTTTCTATGGCTCCGCACCCGCAGCAACACCTCGATAGAGGTCAACCCATCTCGGGAGAATGCGCTCGCCTCTGAAGCGCACCAGAAACTCCTCACGGGCCGCATGTCGCATCGCAGCAAGACGCTCCCGATCATCGAGGAGGGTCCGCACCCGATCGACCAGCGCTGCAGCATCGCCTGGCGGGAAGTGGTATCCACTATGGCCGTCGGTGACTATCTCACTCAGCCCACCGTGGTTGGCAACAACCGCCGGCGTGCCCCTCGCCATGGCTTCAGCGGCGACACGACCAAACGTCTCGATTCCGCGAGTCGGGGCTACCAGCAGCGTTGCCCGACCCATAAGATCCGCCACCCCGGCGGAATCAACCACGCCGAAATATTTGATCAACGGATTGGTACGTGCGGCAGCTTCGATGTCCGGCCGCAGCGGCCCCTCACCAATGATGCGCAGCGGGAACTTGATTCCGCCCACCCGCCACGCTTCGAGCAACGTGTCGATACCTTTCGGCGGTGCCAACCGACCCGCATACAGGGCGAACTCGCCATCCCCGGTACCTACACCCGGATCCGGAAAGACAAAGTTGGAGATCACCTCGATCTGGTTGACGTCCCAACCCCCTGAGACGTAGCTGTCGCGGGCAAACTGTGATGGCGTGACGTACAGGGCCACCCGGCGTCTCCAAGTACCAGCCAAACGATGGCCTCCGGAAGTAGCCGCAACGGCTGCGCTGCCAATGCGGCTGTCCCGATAGCAGCTGTGCACGACCGCAGGCCAGGCAACCGACTTGCCGACACAGTCAGTGCACACCCGGCCGTCGCGGTAGAGCATTGCTTCGGGGCACAGAGTTCTGAAGTTACGAAGCGACTGAACGACCGGAACGCGGTTCCGGTGCGCCGCGTAGTAAATCGATGGAGAGAACAGGGGAAACAGATTCTGCACGTGCATCACGTCGAATCGCTGACCACTCAGAGCCTGCCCCACCCTGCCATATGACTCCCGCGACCACGCAGACCGAACCGCCGTATGCAGTTTTCCCAACTCGAGAACGCGATCGTTGCTGTCCTCGAGCGAAACAACCTCGTGACCGGCACTCCTCAGGAGGGCTACCTGGGCATCGGTCGATCTGTCCTCGCCGCCGACAGATCGGTAGCGGTTGTGCACCATCAGAATTCGCAACGGCCGTGCCGTATCCAAAGCTTGCTCCCCTACCGTGTCAGAAACGGGCTGTGGTTTCTCCACCCCGACACCATGAACAAGCTCAGCAGAGCATGGAAGAGAAATGGCCGACCCGGCAAGGCTTCGATCCATCTATCGACCATGCCGGCAATCGCCGGCTCCCACAAGTCACAAGACAAGATTTCCTCACGAAGAAACGCAGCGTTCGCTTCAAAGAAGGGTCCTCCCTCGAAGCTGAAGTAGCCACCAGGGACAACCTTCGAGTCATACCCGACCCGTTCGCTGAGCAGTTGCCGCAATAGAACCTTGTCAGTACGGGTCTCTTCGACATACCGCGACGCAAGCGGGAGATGGAAGCTGTACTGGGCCAGATCGGTGTCGCAATACGGCAGCACCGGCTCCATGCCGTTTGCTCTGGCGACCAAACGGACCTTCTCGGGGGTGCGGGCACCTTCGAGTTGTCGGATCATGCTGGTCGCGGCCATGTCACCATCTGACATTCCGGCGAGAGACCGAGTCGAGGAATACCAGTAGTCGCCTGGATCAACCCCCGCCGGGTAGATCGGCTGGATCTCGTGATGGCGCATGTTTCGACCGGGCACCGCAGAGTGGGTTCTACTTCTGGCGAGATAGTTGACCTTTGAATCGATTCGGGTTGCCCGCGCTGCTGCCTCAACGAGCCATCGACCTCGAATCCTGGCGACTCTTTTCTTGCGGCGGCGTTGCGAAGCGAAATAGCCCATGTAGCCGTCGTTGCCCCCACCATCGATGATTCCACCGCTCGCTACGCCGCTCTCGGCGACACACATGATGAAGGGGATGATGGCGTGGTCGGCAGACGGGGCGACCGCGCTCTCAAAAAAGGCGGTCAAGTGACGTCTCACAACGGCGGGATCGGTTGGCATCTCGATGGTGCGATGTTGCAGGCCGAGTTGCTTGCAGAACCTTGCGGCATGCTCGTGCTCGAAGTTGTCCGCACCGGCCCGATAGGTAAAGCACGGAACGTCCGGAGCAAGATCGGCCAGCGCAATGGCCAGACTGACGGAGTCCTTTCCTGAGCTGAGCATCAGCATGCCCTCACCACCGCATCGATCAAGGTCGCGGCGCAGGCTCGCCGCGATTAGGTCGTAGAGATGGTCGGCGCTCGGCTCCTGGTCTTGGCGTGATTTGGCAAGCAACCACGGGTAGTCATTGTCAAAACCCACTGCGAGCTGGTCCCCGCGCATTGCCAGATGCATGTCATCGCCCGCACCGATTCGGTGCACACCCTCGTAGGCAGTGCCAGGGAAGGGAACAAAGCCGGTCCCCAGGATGTGCGACACACCAAATGGCGACACTCTTGATTCGCCCTTGGTTCGCAATGTCTCGACCATCTCCACCAGGGAGGTGGAGATCACTACGTGATTGGGCGCCACCCCAACGAAGGTCTCTCGCGCCAACGAGTCGTCGCCAGTGACGCGGATCCCGCCTGGCTCGATCGCGATCCATGGTGGGGCACAGTCGGGCAATCGGCCCTCATCAATTTCCTCGTGACTGATATCTAACAGTATGAGTTCGCCGCCCCTCTGATCGACCTACAGCATTCCGGGCGATGCCAGCCGAGATGGTAGCTTCCTGGGATACCTCGACTTAGCTGGGCTCCGGGAACCATGTCAATGATTGAAACCATCCAACTCGGGGACACCGGCCGCGTCGTGACCCGCATCGGCCTGGGTCTGGCGGCGTTAGGCCGCCCCGGGTACATCAATCTGGGCCACAAGTCCGACCTCACCGGAAGAACCGACGTCCTCGCCTTAGAGGTCCATGCCCACCAGGTGCTCTCTGCGGCCTACGACCTCGGGATTCGCTACTTCGATACCGCTCGATCGTATGGCGGGGGCGAAGAGTTCCTCGGCCGCTGGCTATACGCACAGCGAGTGACGGATTCGACGGTGACGGTGTCGTCCAAGTGGGGCTACAAATACGTTGCTGACTGGCGTGTTGACGCGGAGGTCCATGAAGTCAAGGAACACACCCTCGAACGTCTCGACATCCAATACGCCGAGAGTCGTTCTCGCCTCGGGCGCCATGTCGACATCTACCAGATCCATTCCGCAACGCTCGAGTCGGGCGTTCTCGACAACATCGCGATTCTCGATCGACTCGCCGCCATCCGCGCCGATGGGGTCACCATCGGGTTGAGTACGACCGGGCCAAACCAGGCAAAGACCATCGATAAGGCCATGCGCATAGAGCGCGACGGCGTCCGCCTATTCGGGACAGTGCAGGCAACCTGGAACCTTCTCGAGCCTTCGGCGGGATCTGCACTGGCCGCAGCTCACGATGCGGGGATGGGAACGATAATCAAGGAGTCCGTCGCCAACGGCCGCCTCACCGAACGTGACCGAAAGACAACGGCGACACTCGGTGAGGCGTTTCCCGACCACAATCCCGACACGATTGCGGTAGCCGCGATCCTTGCCCAGCCCTGGGTGGACACCGTTATCAGCGGAGCCGCGACGGCCGAGCAGCTCGTTTCCAACGTCGCCGCACTGAGTGTTGACCCGGCGATCCTGAAGGATCTGCCGGATATCTCCGAGGCCGCTGACGACTACTGGCGGACCAGGAGCGATTTGAAGTGGACATAACGCTCCACGACAAGGGTGCGGCGTTCCGCGATATGCACCTCCGTCGCGAGATCTTGATCCTGCCCAACCCGTGGGATGTGGGCACCTCCCGCTTGCTCGAGCATCTCGGATTCGAGGCATTGGCAACGACCAGCGCCGGTTTTGCCCACTCAATGGGTCGACCCGACGGTGCGGTCGACCGCACCACAGCCCTAGGGCATGCAGCCGCGATCGCTGCCTGCACCGCCTTGCCTGTGTCGGCCGATCTCGAGAACTGTTTTACCGATAACCCGGCCGGGGTGAAAGCGACAATTGCGGCAGCAATCGAGACCGGCATCGTCGGATGCTCTATCGAAGACGCAACCGGTCGCACCGAAGAACCGATCTATGAGTTCGGGTTGGCGGTGGAGCGGTCCCCCAGTGGCTCTCAA
>JASJHC010000392.1:0-3749 GCA_033791245.1 Acidimicrobiia bacterium
CTGTACGGCTATCTGGGGTCGCTACGAGCCATCAAGATGGAGCGGCCCGATCTGAAGATCCTGGTGGGCGGCTGCACTGCGCAGAAGGACGGTGATCTCGTCATCGAGAAGGCCGCCTGGGTTGATGTCGTCTTTGGCACGCACAATGTCCACAGGGTCGTCGAGTTGATGGATCACGCTGACGAATGGGGGCCGATCACAGAGATCTGGGAGGAAACCACTTCCTTCGATGAGTTTCCCTCGTATCTCCCGGCCCGCCGCCAAACGCCGCATTCTGCATGGGTCACGATCGCGATTGGCTGTGACAACTCGTGTACGTTCTGCATCGTTCCTGCGGTGCGGGGCAAAGAGATCAGTCGACGCTTTGGCGACATCATCGGCGAGGTGAAGTCGCTGGCCGGCGAAGGTGTTTCCGAGGTCACGTTGCTTGGCCAGAACGTGAACTCGTATGGGCGAGACCTCGAACTCAACGGTCGCAGCCCGGTCTTCGCCGACCTTCTTCGTCAGGTTGGTGCCGTCGAGGGGATACGGAGGATTCGCTACACCAGCCCCCATCCCAAGGACTTCAAAGAGGATGTGGCGGAAGCTATGGCGGAGACCGGCGCGGTGTGCGAACAGCTGCATTTGCCCCTCCAGTCGGGGAGCGATCGCATCTTGGCTGCGATGCATCGCGGCTACAACGCCGAACGATTCCTGGCCCGTCTTGAGATGGCGCGCCGGATCATCCCGAACTTGTCTTCGTCTACGGACATCATCGTGGGGTTCCCCGGTGAAACCGAGAAGGATTTCCAGGCCACTCTCGATGTAGTGGAACGAGCACGGTTCGACCAGGCCTTCACATTTCAGTATTCGGCACGGCCGGGAACGGTGGCGGCGACGCTGCCCGACCAGTTGGACAAGGCTGTCGTGCAGGAACGCTTTGAGCGCCTGGTCGCGATGCAAAACAATATTTCGCTTGCTTCAAACGAGGCGATGGTTGGCCGCGTCGAAGAAGTGCTGGTGGAGGGACCCTCGAAGAAGGATCCAGGGGTGACGGCGGCCCGCACCAGAGGCAACAAACTGGTTCATAGTCCCGGCGAGTACGAACCCGGTACCTACCTGATGATGGAGATCACCAAAGCGGCTTCTCATCACCTTCTTGGGCAGGTTGTCTCCTGACTGCGATTGCAGTGCTCGGCCCCACCGCCTCGGGGAAGTCGGACATTGCGATCGAGATCGCCAAACGTTGCGGTGGCGAGATCGTTTCTGTCGACTCAATGCAGGTGTACCGCGGTCTCGATATCGGTACGGCGAAGGCGACACCAGAGATGCAGCGGCACACCACCCACCACCTGCTTGACCTGGTTGAGCCAGAGCAGGATATGTCCGTCGCTGAGTTCCAACGAGAGGGTCGTCGGGTTCTCGCCAAGTTGCACCAGCGAGCGGTCACTCCTGTCATTTGTGGTGGTTCGGGCCTGCATTTTCGATCGTTGGTTGATCCGCTCGAGTTTCCGCCCAACGACCCCACGATCCGCGCTGAGATCGATTCCCTGAGTACGGCGGAAGCAAGGGACCGCTTGCTCACGGTGGACCCGGCCGCAAAACAACACGTCGACCTGGCCAACCCGCGTCGGGTGGCGCGAGCGCTGGAGATTGAGGCGCTGACCGGGCTTTCCCCATCGCAGCGGGCCGCTACGCCTGCAGCCGGTGCCGTGCGGGAGTACCGGTCCGATCTTGAGTTTGTGGCCATTGGGCTCGACCCTGGTCCAGATCTGGCGGGTCGCGTTGAACGACGGTTCGATGCCATGTTGGAATCGGGTCTCCTTGACGAGGTAAGGAGCCTGCAGCCCCGTTTGGGTCGGCTGGCCGCGCAAGCGGTCGGCTACAAGGAATTGGCGCCGGTGGTAGCGGAGCGCCAACCGCTAGCCATTGGTCGTGATGCCGCGCTCCGCGGCACCCGGGCACTGGCGAAGCGGCAACGGACGTTCTTTCGGCGAGATCCGCGTATCCAATGGGTAGCCTGGGACCCGGATCCGGCGCTCCGGCTTGCTGCCGTGATCGACCACCTCGATAGGACGACCACATGGACTTCGTGAAGATGCATGGCTTAGGGAACGACTTCGTCGTGATCTCCGGCCCATCCGACCCAACGCCGGAACAGATCGCGTCGTGGTGTGACCGTCGTCGGGGCATCGGCGCTGACGGTGTTCTCGAGGTAATCCCGATTGACAGTCGGCGGGTGCGGATGAGGTATTGGAATGCCGATGGTGGTCTCGCCGAGATGTGTGGCAACGGTCTGCGATGTGTTGCTCGCTTTGCCGCCGACCGCGGTCTGGTGGATGCGGACTCTTTTGTCGTTGACACATCCGTGGGCCCGCGGCCGGTCCACCTGAACGCTGACGGTTCCGTGCGAGTGTTGCTGGGTACCCCGACATTGGGGGATAGGCTGTCGCTAGATGGGATCGAGCTGCACACGGTGGATATGGGTAACCCGCATGCGATTCACTGGATTCCTGACACGGTGACCGCGGCGGTAGACACGTTCGGCCCTCGTGTCGAAACCGATGATGCTTTCCCCAACGGCACCAATGTGGAATTCGCCAGGGTATCTGGGCCGGACGAAATCGACCTCCGAGTCTGGGAGCGTGGTGTCGGCGAGACGCTGGCCTGCGGCACCGGTGCCGCCGCCACGGCATATCTGGCGCACCAGCAGGGGTTGGTTGGCGCAAACGTCACTATGCACCTGCTGGGTGGCGTATTGCGCGTTGACCTTGATGACGAAGGTGCCTGGATTGAGGGCCCAGCAGAAACCGTGTTCAGCGGGTCGCTCTAGCTGATTCGTCTCATCAAGGCGACAACAACACCGAGTATCTCGACACCCTCGCTGAAAACCATTGGGGGATATGCGGGGTTCTCGGCCTTGAGGATGACTCTGCCATCGAGGCGTTGCAGCCGTTTAACGGTTGCCTCTTCGCCATCGATCAGGGCAGCGACAATGGTGCCATCGGTTGCAGTACTTTGGCGCCGGATCACGACATAGTCGCCGTCAAAGATGCCGACATCAATCATCGAGTCGCCTTTGATCTCGAGCATGAATACTGGGTCGTTGCCAACCAGCTCGACTGGCAGCGGGTAGATCTCGTCGATGTCTTCTTCGGCAAGGATTGGCGACCCGGCAGCGATTCGGCCGACCTTTGGTACATCTCGCACCGGAGCACGGTGCAGCGAACGAGCGTCCTCGCCTGGATCGATTACCTCGATGGCGCGAGGCTTGCTGGGATCACGGCGCAGATAGCCTTCATTGACCAGCGCCGATAGGTGGCTGTGCACTGTGGAGGGTGAGCTGAGGCCAACCGATTCGCCGATCTCGCGCACCGATGGGGGATAGCCCCGATCAGCGACGGTTTCGAGGATGAGGTCCAGAATCTCTCTCTGCCGGGCCGAAAGTTGCTTGCGCTCCATGTCCGTTGCCTTTCTCGCGTTGAGCGGAGGTTAGTTCGGATTTCGCGAGAAGCCAAACATACGTTCGACTTGACAGTCGAACACCCGTTCGCTTATCGTGTCAATATACGAACAGACGTTCGCTGTCAAAGGGCCACGGGACACCACGCAGGGTTTCGGCGGGACGCAGCAGCAAAACGTGTCACACCTAGACGATACGTTCTGTTTGTAGGCCCGGAAAGTCGGGCCAACGGTCTACGGCACCGGAAGGGGTCGTAGTCGAGGAAGCAAATCAGAAGGAGGCACAACAAATGCCACGATATTTGACC
>JASJHC010000393.1:0-3213 GCA_033791245.1 Acidimicrobiia bacterium
CCGAGTCGTCTGCCAGCCAGATAGCCAACCGCAACGGGTGCCGTGGCATGGAAGGCAGCGACGCTGAACCCTGTGAGGAGCAGCAATAACGCCATAGCCAGATATCCGGGCGCCCACCCCAAGGAGCTCATCAGGATTGCGGTTACTGCGGGCCCCAGCACGACCATCCAGCGCAGGGTGGTGCGGTCGGCGAGATGGCCGATGACTCCCTGGAGTAGACCCGGCATCTGCATGAACACAGACAGCATGCCGGCGGCTGTGTTGGTTAGCGAAAACTTCTCGACAAAGTGGGGAAGCAGTGGCGCCAGAAAGGCGGTGTATGTGTCGTGCACAGCATGACCACCCGCAATGGTGACGAGTTTTGCAGTCTGGAAGTCTCCATCACCTACCGGTTTGCCGGTGGAGGTCTCTGCTTGTTCGGTCACGGTGTCGGTCCTGGGCTTCGGGTCGGGACATGATGTCACGTTGTCGTCGTTGCATACGATCCGGGAACAGGCCCAGCTGCGGTGTAGGGTTTGTTCGTTGTCGAGTGGAGGACTTGATGCGACGTCAAGGCAGCCTATTCATGGGGCTTGTTCTGATCGGAGTGGGCGGGATCTTCCTGCTGCGGGCAATGGACTCTTGGCCCGACGATGTATCGACTTGGCCGGGGATATTGGTTGTCATTGGGGTGGCGATGGCGGCCGATCAGCTCTTTCAACGGTCGGGGTTCTCCTGGTTTGGTCCTGTTGTGCTGATCGGTTTCGGGACGTTCTTCTTGCTTCGTGACTTCGATGTGGTTGAGTCCGACTTCATCTGGCCGGCCATCTTGATAATTGCGGGAGTTGGTCTCTTGGCGGGGACGATGCGTCGTCGCCCCATCGAGACCAAGATCATCAACGTTCCTCTGGATGGCGCAACTCTGGCCCGAGTCCGCATCGATCATGGTGGTGGCGAATTGCGTGTTGGGAGGGCCACCGCTGGCAGCTCAACGCTGTGCACCGGGTCAGCAGGCGGTGTCGAGCAGCGGGTCAACAGATCGGGTGATCGTCTTGACGTCTCGTTGAAACAGACGCCTGGACTCTGGGCGCGTTCCCTTGGCGAGCAGTTTCGAGTCGACTTCAATCCTGGCGTCGAGCTCGAGTTGGATCTCCACACGGGCGCCACCGACACCCGACTCGATCTCAGCGGGTTGCTGGTCAACTCTCTCGACCTGAAGACCGGGGCAAGCTCTACCGTTATCACCGCACCCGAGCGAGGGCACACCCGAGCCTCAGTTGAGGCCGGCGCCGCCTCAGTGGAATTCCGCGTGCCGCCCAACGTGGCGGCCCGCATCACCGCTGACACCGGACTGGCCGAGGTCAACATCGATATACGCCGGTTCCTTCCCAGCGGGGGCGGATACGAGTCCCCCGACTATTCCACATCCTTGAACCGGCTCGACCTGCGAATCAAGGGTGGCGCGGCCAGCTTCAAGGTGGGCTGACGATCACGGGGTCCGGTGACGGTGGCGTCCCCTTCGCTGTCAACCTCGACTCCGATCATGGACCGTTCTGACCTGCACTCCAGGTTGAGTGTTCCCCCCGCCAATTGGCAGTTACCAGAAGCCTTCGTGGACCGAGCGTGCCTCGGCTTCGAGGACCGGTCCGATGATATCGATGTGGTGCGATGCGGAGCCAAGAACCCGACGCGATGGTTGGTGCAAACCGGTCCCGCCGGTCATGTCCTCAAGGGCAATAGCGGAGAAGCCAAAAACCATTCTGGTGATTCCAGACCAGTAGATAGCCCCTGCGCACATCGCACACGGTTCTGTGCTGGTGTAGAGCGTCGCTGCGGCGACGGTGGCAGCATCGAGTTGCTTGCTTGCCTTACTGATCAGCCTCAGCTCGGCATGCTGGGTCAGATCGTTCTCAGTGGTGATGGCATTGCGTGCAGTCAGAATCGACTCGCCGTTGTGCACAAGCAGCGCACCGAACGGTTCATCCCCACGTTGGCGGGCCGCGGCGGCGAGGGCGATCGCCTCTCGGATCCATCGCGCATCGGACACTATTGCCCTCCAGGTTTGAACTTGCGTACACCGGGCCGAGATTCCGACATGGTGTACGCAAGAACGGTTCTTCTAGCCGAGGAGCTCGACCTCGGGGGACCAGCGGTACTCCTCAGGTGACGAGTTGGCGCCTTCCCATACGACTCGACGGAAATACTCGGGATCGGTATTGCCTTCAGAGTTGATCAGCAGGATCTGAGAGTCCGGGCCAAGGCCTAGATACTCTTTGAGTTCGTGGAATTCGGCGTAGTCAGCCATGAACATCAGGGCTCCCAGCGTCACTGCACCGGATTCGCCTGACACGATGAACGGATCGCCGTGTAGCGGTACGCCGTAGACACGCATTCCCTTTGCCGCCACATAATCAGGGCAGGCAACGAACGCATCGACGGTATCCCAAAGAACATCCCATGCGATGGGGCTGGGCTCGCCGCAAGCAAGGCCAGCCATGATCGTTTGCAGCTCACCATGGACATCGTGAGGTTGGCCGTCACCGATCTTCGCCGATTGCAGCAAGCACTGCGCTTCGGACGGCTCGACCACAACCGTCGTCGGGCGATCAGCACCAAACCGGCTGCTGTAGAAGCCGGTGGTTGCGGCAGCCAGAGCACCGACTCCTGCCTGCACAAAGACATGCGTCGGCTTCACAATTCCGGTACCGGCCAACTGCTCCTGGGCTTCGGACAACATGGTCGTGTACCCCTGCATCACCCAGCTGGGGATGTCGGTATAGCCCTCCCACGAGGTGTCAGAGATGACTTGCCACCCGTTGGCATCCGCATCGGCGCTGGCCTGGCGGACCGCGTCGTCATAGTTGCCGTCCACAACCCGGACCTCAGCCCCGTATGCCTCAATCGCACTGATACGAGCAACGGATGTGTCCTTGTGGACATAGATGACGGCTTTGCAGTTGAGCTTGGAGGCACCCCAGGCGACCCCACGTCCGTGGTTGCCATCGGTAGCGGTGGCGAAAGTGATCTCGCCGACCTTCGCCTTTGTCGCCTCGCTCACCAATTCGTCGTAGCTGAGGTCCTCGTCGGTGAGGCCAAGCTTGGATCTGATGAACTGGTAGATGGCGAACGAGCCGCCGAGAACCTTGAACGAGTTCAGGTTGAGTCGTACAGACTCATCCTTCACCCAGATCCCGCCAACGCTCAACATCGAAGCGAGGCTGGAAAGGTTGCGGA
>JASJHC010000394.1:0-20427 GCA_033791245.1 Acidimicrobiia bacterium
GCGTCTCTGCGAAATACGGTCTGTAGCGGTCCGAGATCTATGTTCCCGTTTGAGGTGAACCCAGTGATTAGCACCGTTGCCAGTGGGTAGATGAAGAAATACGAAAGAAACGCCAGTGGGATGGCTACTAGTGCAATTCCCCCGCGGCGCGATCTTGTCATCGAAGGATGTCCGTCCATTCGTCGATCCAGGTTTCGCGATTCAGTTCGATAGTCTGGACAGCCACTTCTGACGTGGCAACTGGGACTGGCGAATAATCAGTGAATACCTTCGGTAGTGTCGCCGCGCTGTTTGCCGGATATACGAACATATTTAGCGGGATGTCTTCCTGCACTGGGATCGACAAGAGGTAGTCGATGAGCTTGCCAGCGGCCTCCGGGGCATCAGTTCCGGTGAGGATGCCGGCGTACTCGACCTGACGAAAGCAGCCGTCGAGGACGGCAGCCGTCGGAGCCTCGGCCGGTGGTGGGTCGGTGAAGTAGACGCCCACTGCCGGTGACGAGGCATATGACACAACGATGGGCCGGGTGCCGCCCGTGCCGCTCCCGCTAAAGGCGCCGATGTATGCCTCAGTCCATCCCGAAGCGACGAGCACCCCATTGTCCTTGAGGTCCTGCCAATAGTTTCGCCAGTTGTAGTCACCCTCCTCGCCGAAGGTTGCAATGGTGGCGAGCAGGAATGCAAGGCCGGGCGATGAACTCGCAGGGTCTTCGACGACCAACATGTCCCGATACCGCGGATCGGTGAGATCGGTGAGTGTTTGCGGGGGAGCGGTGGTGGTGAACGCTGCTTTGTCGTAGTTGATACAGACGTCCCCAAAGTCGATCGGGGTCACTCGGGAGTCCACCTGGAGGTTGCTTGGTACATCGGTGAGTAGCGGTGACTCGTAGGCGATGAAGATGTCCTCTTCAAGCGCCCGCGATAGAAAGGTGTTGTCGACACCGTAGGCCACGTCGGCGATGGGGTTGTCTTTGGTGATGATGGCCTGGCTGAGCATGGTGCCGGCATCGCCAGATTGCAGGACGGTTACGGCAATCCCCGATTCCTCGGTGAAGCCGTCCAGGATGCCATCGGAGAGTGCGAACGAGTCGTGCGTCAATAAGACGAGCTCTGTTGGTTCGGCGGTTGCCTCGCCGGAGTCGGAGCAGCCGGCGATGAGCGTGGCTGCCGCCAACAGAGCGATCGAAAGTCGTTTGGTGAGCACTGGCTAGTCCCTCTCGTGGATGATGAGCGCTTGCCCACTAATGACCTGAACAGTGGCTTCGCTGTCGGTGATTTCATTGCTGATGCCACGGGTGGATCCGGGGATGAGCGGATTGTCATCAAGGGGCCACTTCAGCCCTGTCGACTGGCAACTGGCCGGTGCACCTACAGCCAGCACCGACAGAAGCGGTCCTGCTGTCGCACGATAGGTGCCGTGTTGACCGTTTCGGAGTGCTGTGATGCGGGCTCGCGACGTGAGCCAATCGACATCGATGGCCCGCTCTTGGAGTAGCAACATGGCGTTGGCCATGGTGTGCGCCATCCTGCCGCCGGTGCCACCGATGATCGTTGCTCGCTGGAACCCCGCGGCCGTCGCCGCATCGATTGCGAGCTCGAGATCGGTTGCGTCCTTGTCTTCGGGGTAGCGGACGATAGTGATCTGGTCCCTAGCGGCGGCGGCCAGCGCGTCCGGACTGACCGAATCCATATCGCCGATGACCAAGTCGGGGCGGATTCCAAGCCGGTTGGCCTGGTCGAGTCCAGAATCGGCGGCGATTATCCAGGTGGGTGAGCCGAGGCGCGCCGCCAGACTTGGCTTGACTGGCTTGCCACCGGCAATGATTAATGCCCATCCGGGCTTCGTGGTTTCCACGCTCTTCCTCCGCTGGCATGATCCAGTTCAGGTTCCGCGGGTCGGTGACGTTTGGGGCGTGGGCCCGTACGGCCACCCTCTCAGTTCGGCGTTCCCGAACTCCCCGGGGTGGGGTTGTAGGAGCAGGATACCAGCAGGGTGGTGACCAGTCGCCGCGGCGGCTCATCGGCTGCCCTGCAGCCAGCCGATGAGCCGGAACTGGAGTAGTCAACCCTCCTTCTGGCAGCCGCCGCAGACCTTTGTGACAAAACCTCTTGACAAGATGACATCACGATGACATTATAACGACATCAAGACAGTGTCAGCCCAGACACAGGCGCAGGAGGATGCAATGTTGTGGACAAACAACCCCGAGATCATGAAGGCCCTGCACGACGAGCGAGTCCGGCAAGTCCGGGCCGGTTGCACTACCCGCAAGCCACGGCTCAAGCTGGTTGCCGCGGATACGGCAACTGACGCAGCTAGCGTCGCCTAGGTAGCTGGCCACCGGAGGACTGATGAATACCGAAGCAATATCCGCCAAGCTAGAAGATCAACTGGTTGTCCAAGGCCGGCTGGCGGGGGTGGACAGTGGATCCGAGCAGGTTGTCGAGGCCCTCCTCGCTGGGCTGGGACCCGCGATCCGGCAAGCTGCGCTCGAAATCGCAGAGCAAGCGGCGGCCGAGGTTGCCGCCCAGCTAACCAACAGTCACATCGATGTGGTGCTCAGCGAGGGACAACCCTCTTTGGTCGTCCGCAGCGATACGACGGAATCTTCCTTCACCACCGATGACCTCGAAGCACGTATGACAGTTCGTCTTCCCACCAATCTGAAGGCGGCCCTCGAAGAAGCTGCTGACGATGCAGGTGATTCAGTCAATAGTTTCGTCCTCAAGACCCTGTCCACCGGGGCGACCCGCAGCCGCAAGGGCCAAAGAATCCGGGAGACATTTGAGACATGAGTGATCGCATAGAGACTTTCGAGATAGGCGAATCGGTGCGAATCATCGCAGGGACCCGCAGCGGCGACATCACCGTTGTCGGTGGTGAACCGGGTTCAGTGCGGCTGGTGATCGACGGCCCGGGTGCTGCCAGCTACGAGATCGATCAACTCGGTGACGTCATCTCCATTGAGCCACGTCGCAAGGGCCGTTTCATCGGCTCGTCAGCAGATATCGTCCTGGAAGTTCCCACGACTGCGAGCCTCGAACTGTCGTGTACCTCGGGCGACATCAACGTGCAGAGCCCAGTCTTCGAACTTCGGGCGTCCGTCGCCAGTGGGGATGTCCGCGTGAGCGCCGTAGAGACGGTGTGCCGCATCAACTCCGCCTCGGGGGACATCAAGATCAGCGGGGCCCAAGATGCCGAAATCAACACTGCGTCAGGAACGGTGCGGGTGGGGTCAATCGGGCGAAACCTGCGGCTCAACGCAGCCAGCGGCAATGTATATGCGGACGAGATCGGTGAGAGCGCAATCTGCAAGGTCGTCAGCAGCGATGTCCGGATCAGCGCGTTCCTAGGAACCGAGATTAGGCACAAGTCTATGTCCGGCAACTTTCATCTCGGCATCCCGTCGCGACGCTCCATTGAGATGGACTTCTCCAGTCTGTCTGGTCGGCTTCGCAACAAGCTCCCCAAGAGCGATGGCGGTCCGAGCGAGAAGTTGTTAGCGATATCAGTAGCGACTGTATCTGGTGATCTGACTCTGCGTGGCGCCAAGAACTGACTCGACCGTAGCCGACCGTCACCCGCTATCCTCTGCACCGTGACGGCATCCCTTGAACCCCTCGCAGACCGCAGTACCTTGTCCAGGGAACAGGGCAGCTGGCCGACCGGTGGCGAAGACCGGCCCGCCATCATCGGGATAGCCGGAGGCTCCGGGTCTGGAAAGACAACCATCGCCGAGTCCGTAATCAGGGCGGTTGGAGTCGACACCGTTTCGCTGATCCAGCACGATGCCTATTACCGCGACCTCCCTCATCTCGCCCTTGAGGATCGGGCCAAGGTCAACTACGACCATCCCGACTCGCTAGAGACCGAGTTGCTCATCCATCACATCGAGGAGTTGCGGGCGGGCCGTGAAATTCGGCGGCCGGTTTACGACTTCTCCAGCCATCTCCGGACGACTGACACGGTGTTGGTGCGGCCTGAACCTGTTGTGGTGATTGAAGGCATTCTTGTGCTCAGCGAACACGACTTGCGCAATGTGATGGATCTGCGGATCTATGTCGATGCGGACTCCGACCTTCGTCTCATGCGGCGTATGAAACGTGACATCTTCGAACGCAAGCGCACTCTCGACTCCGTCATTGCTCAATACGAGCAGACGGTTCGTCCCATGCATCTGCAGTTTGTGGAACCATCGAAACGTTACGCTGACATCATCGTGCCCAATGTCGGCTACAACGTCGGGGCAGTCGGGACGATCACCTCGATGATCCGCGACGTCCTGTCAGGGGCTCACAAGCGCGCCTAGCTCCCAGTCTGTGGGAACGCCTGTGGCGTTCCTTGCGACTTCGGCTGCGCCGAACTCGGGGGTATTCTGCTTCCTGTTTGTTCACTCTCGGTGAGGCGCTCGACTAGGGCGTTGACTGCAGGCATCGCTGCGTTTGTGTAGATGCGGTGACCGTAAGCCGAGGCGTGGAACAAGTCGCCCGCAAAAACCTCATCCGGGTTGGTGCGGAATTCGTTCCACCCCAACGACCATGTGTGTGTCTTCATAACATCCGGATAGCGAGCTGTCACACGACGTACGGCGCGATCGAAGGATCGGCCGCGAATCCGGATCAGCGAACGCGCCATTGTGGGGAGGCGAGGTATAGAACCGAGGTCACCAACGCCGGAGACGGCGATCCCCGGCACATGCTTGGTCATCTGTGCAAGGATTTCGTCGTACTCACGCTCGAATCGGGATAGCGGCGTTCCTCGCATCGCGTCGTTGGCGCCAACCGAGATGACGGCGATATCGGGCCTGAAAGCAATTGCATCGGACAACTGACCGGCCAGGACATCGCGGGTCTTTGAGCCACCCACGGCCACCGAGTGCAGCTCCACACAGAACCGCTCGGCCAGGCGCAGTGCGATCTGACGTGGCCAGGCAGCATCAAGTGGTTCGACACCGGGTGCAGTAACCGAACTGTCGCCCATCACCACGAGACGCAATCGCGGAGACAGCGGCGAACCAAATACACCAGAGGGGTCCTGGTTCTCCAAGCTGGGCAGGTCGTTGCGGTGAGCCGCCTTGAGAACCTGCGCCATCAAAAGGGCGATGCCGATGAGAGGCTTCTGGAGATATCGAAGATGCAGCACGTCACCCCTTTCGTCACCGTGATTCTATCTGCGAGGCGAGCCATTGATTAACGCCAATACAATGAGCTGATGAACGACCCACAGCGGATGGAACAGCTCAAAGAGCTATTCCACATTATCGAGGACCTGATTCCGTTCAATCGATATCTCGGCTTGCACGCCGACTCCATCGACGAGGACGGAGCTGTTGTGCACCTGGATATGAGGGACGAGCTGATTGGCAACTTCCAGCACGGAGTGCTGCACGGCGGCGTGATCTCGGCGACGCTGGACGTTGTCGGTGGCATGGCAGCCATGATGACGGCGGTGTTACGCGAGGACTCCATCGAGGATTCCATGCAACGTCTCAAGCCCACGAGCACCATCGATATGCGGGTGGACTATCTGCGGCCGGGAGCGGGGGAGAGGTTCACCGCACGAGGTTTCACGCTGCGTGCCGGTTCTCGTGTTGCTGTAACCAGGATGGAGCTGCACAACGAGAGAGACGAGCTGCTCGCGGTGGGTACCGGGACCTATATCTACAACTTCGCTGACCCTGCTTAGAAGCGAAGTTCTCCCTGCGATCCGTTCGGCACAATTGGGGTCGTCGGCATGATGCGGGGAGCTGCCCGGTACGGCTCGTCGAGCGCCGGTCGTTCGTCAGTTGCGCCTTTCTCTGGCCAGTAAGCCATCGCTCGCTCCGTCATTGCGGTGATGGTGAGCGATGGATTGACTCCGAGATTCCCTGGTAGCGCCGACCCATCGGCAATGTGCAGGCCGGGATGGCCGAAGACTCGGTGATACGGATCGATAACGCCATGTTCAGGGTCGGGTCCGATACAGGCCCCGCCGATGATGTGGGCTGTCGTGGGGACGTCGAGTAGGACCTCGTTGATTGAACTGCCGGGGAATCCACCCATCGACTTGGCGGCGACCCGGGCCGCCTCATTGGCGATTGGGAGGTAGCTCGGGTTTGGCGTGTCACTGTCTTGGGTCGAGGTGAGCCGGGTCCCCAAGAATCCCCTCTTGAGAGTTACCTTGATCTTGTTGTCGAGGCTCTGCATCACGAGCAGGATCACTGAACGTTCAGCCCACCGTCGCACTGAGAGGCTTCTGGCGAACGGAACCGGATGGCGCACCGCCTGCCATAGGAACCGCAGCTGACGGGGCACCTTGCCGCCGCCGTCGACAAGGATCGTAGCGAGCAATCCCATCACATTGCTGCCGCGCGGATAGCGAACCGGCTCGATGTGCGTGTGCGGTTCGGGGTGGATCGACGAAGTGATAGCGACGCCCTCTGAGTAGTCGACGCCGAGTCCGCGGGCGGTCGCAGCAAGAATCGCCTCGGAGTTGGTGCGTACCGTGGATCCGAGGCGGGTCGACAGGTTCGGCAGCGATCCGGATTCTCTCAGCTTGAGGAGGAGACGGGTTGTGCCGAGAGCGCCAGCGGAGAACACAATGTGGTCAGCCGTCAACTGCCGAGGCTGTTTCCGCAGCCAGGCCCCGGGCCGTTCGGTGCTGACGGTGTAGCCGCCCTCCTGTCGAGACGTGACATCGGTGGCTTCCGTGTCGGCATGGACGTCGGTTCCCGCTTGCTCCGCCAAGTACAGGTAGTTCCGGTCCAACGTGTTCTTGGCGTCGAATCGACATCCGACCATGCATCCGCCGCAAGTTACGCACCCGGTCCGCTTCGGTCCGGCTCCGCCAAAGAAGGGATCGGCCGCTTCGATTCCCGCTTCCCCGTAATAGACACCAACCGGTGTCGGTTGGTAGGTGTCCTCAACGCCGAAGTGCACCGCGATGTCCTTGATCACCTCATCGGCTGGTGTTGTGGTCGGGTGTGGAGTGGCGCCCAACATCCGCTTTGCCTGGTCGAAGAAAGGCAGGAGCTCTGTCTTCCAGTCAGTGATGCCTGACCACTCACTGCCTGTATAGAACGCGTCGTGCGGCTCGTACAACGTGTTGGCGTAGACCAGCGACCCGCCTCCCACTCCGGCACCCGACAACACCAAGACGTCCTTGAGCAGCGTGAGGCGCTGGATGCCGCGTAGTCCGAGCCGGGGGAACCAAAGGAACTTGCGTAGGTTCCAGTTGGTCTTTGGGTAGTCGGCGGCGCCAAACCTGCGGCCGGACTCGACTACAGCGACCCGATAGCCCTTTTCGGACAGGCGAAGGGCGGTGACGCTACCTCCGAAGCCGGAGCCGATCACGATGACGTCGTAGTGCATTAGTCGATAGCTTTGCGGATTGTCCGCCAAAGCGCCACTGGGATTGTTCTTGCGTATATGCCGCCGGGATTCCGGGCCGGTGTACGCAATTTCGCAGGGGGCGCTAGACGTTGAAGCGGAACAAGACCACGTCGCCTTCTTGCACGACATATTCCTTGCCCTCGAGACGCCACTTTCCGGCGTCTTTGGCACCGAGTTCGCCGTTGTGTTCGATGAAGTCGTCATATGCGATGACCTCAGCGCGGATGAATCCCTTCTCGAAATCGGTGTGAATCTTGCCTGCGACCTGGGGAGCGGTCATCCCGTGGCGGAACGTCCAAGCACGCGCCTGTTTCTCGCCGGATGTGAAGTAGGTCCCGAGATAGAGAAGGTGATAGGCAGCCCGGATGACACGGTTGAGGCCGGGTTCGGTCTCGCCGATGTCGGCGAGGAACTCGGTCCTGTCTTCGTCGTCGAGCTGTGAGATCTCGGCCTCGATCTCGGCGCAGATGATCACCACATCTGCATTCTCTTCTGCGCCAATTCTCTGGACTTGTTGCACAAGCTCGCTGTCGTGCTCAGAAGCCTCTTCGATGTTGGCCACGTACATCATCGGCTTGAGGGTTATGAGCTGGTATTCACGTATCGAATTCAGCTCGTCCGGATTCAATCCCAGCGTTCTGGCAGGGAGACCTTGGTCGAGGTGGTCTCGGAGCTTGTGTAGCGTTGCCAACAGCTTTGCTGCCTTTGGGTCGCCGGCCTTGCCCTTGCGTTCGGTGCGGTCGAGAGCCCGATCAACAGCATCTTCGTCGGCGAGCGCCAATTCCAGGTTGATCGTGTCAATGTCGGCAATGGGGTCGATCTTGCCGGTGACATGGGCGACGTCCGGATCCTCGAAGCATCGAACGATGTGCACGATGGCGTCGGTGTCACGGATATGGTTGAGGAACTGATTGCCCAGCCCTTCGCCGCGCGAGGCCCCGGCAACGAGCCCGGCAATATCGACAAACTCCATGGTCGCCGGCACGATCTCTCCGGGTTGCACGATGTCGGCGATCTTGTAGAGCCTCAGATCCGGCACCGGAACCACACCCACATTGGGCTTGATGGTGCTGAAGGGGAAGTTCTCGGCCGCAATCTTGGCGCGGGTCAGCGCATTGAACAGTGTTGATTTTCCAACGTTGGGAAGTCCCACGATGCCGCACTGCAGCGCCATATCCGGTCTCCGGGGGTAGTCGAGAGTAGGAGCATAGGTGTGTTGAAGCTAGCCGGAATCAAGGGGGGCGACCGACGGTCGACACAGCCAGGTTGATTGTCTCACAATTGCCGCTCGTGAATGTCGGTGGGATGCGATAGGTTCATGGCGTGGAAGACGTCGCAACACTTGTGGAGGGCAGCGATCTCGACGGGTTGATCCGTCGGATCGACGGCTTTGTCAGCAATCGCGATTGGGACGATCTGATTGATCTACGCGATCGTTGCCTCGAAGCGGTTGACCGCGGCAAGCAGCTGTGGGGGGTTGCGCAGTTCGCCGAGTACCGCATTGCGCTCGATTCACCAGCCGTGCACGCAGGACGCATGGTCAGAGAGGGTGCAGGACGGTTCGCTCTTGGTCCCTTGTGGGAAGTAGCTGCCTCGACGCACGAGTGGGATGAAATCGCCCCACATGTCGAGGATGATCGGATTCGCACGCTGATTGCTCATGAACGGGTCCTGCGTGGCGACACGGTCCCCCTATCGGATACCGATCCTCATGTCCTCGAGGTACCGCTGGCAATCCAGCCCTGGGAGCCAGCGTATGCGGTGGCCGCATACCGGTCCGATCGTGCTGACTTCCCTGAGTTCGACGCCACGGGTTTGGACTGGATTGAGCTGCCGGAACCCCTCAAAAGAGAGGCTGAGGACGATGCCATCGAGTCCCTGTTGGATTTGGTGCAGCCGTGGACCGAGCAATCGGACGGCCGCGCCGAAGGAGTGGTGGTTGCCGGGAGCGCACTTGAAGCGATCCGGACGTTGGGCCCGCATCGGGTACGGGCTGCGGAGATAGATGCCGCGGAAGCTCTCGCTCTCATGGCATGGACCGGTGCATCAGGTGGCGCTTATGGGCGACGGCGGGGGAGTCCCATCGGACGAATGCAGGCCTGGTGGACTCTGGCGGCGCTATTGGGATTCGATGACATCGACGAAACGGACGAGCTGGGTGCTGAGGCCTCCAAGCTGCGCTGGCTACGTTGGGACCCGGGTGACCAGATCGGTGGCTGGGGTTTCCATCTCGCCATCGAAGACCCCGGCGACGGCCTGGCGTGGGCCGTCAGCGCAGTCGACGCCCTCTGAACCCGCGTCTGGCGTCCGTGAGCGCTTTATTCGGCGCTGGTGGACGCCAGACGGTAGAACTGCGGCGTCCTACTCCGCACCGATTGCCAGGTGGTGCCGAGGACGGGTGGCCAGGCGGACAGCTCGTGGCGGTGGTGAGTGGACCTGATGAGCGATCAACAACGCAACGCAGAACACGGCAACGCCGAGACCCTGGTGGGCAAGGGCGAACCACTTCGGAACTCCGAGCAACACCACGAAGACGCCCAGAGTGATTTGCAGCGAGATCACCAACAGAAGCCAGTTGGTTGCAGCCAGCAGTGTCTTGTTCGTTGCGTGGTCACGGCGAACCACCGCGACGACCGCGATAGCAGCAGCCGCCACGACAAAGGCAAGCCAACGGTGTATCCAATGCGAGGCCAGTGGGTCAAACAGATTGATCCACCACGGGTCGCGGGCAGTCAGACCATTCGGAACGATGCGACCGTACATCAGCGGCCAGGTATCGGACAGTTGGCCCGCTTTGAGTCCGGCGACCAGCCCTCCGTATGCGATCTGAGTCACAACTGTTCCCATCAGCACCCAGGCCAGCCGACGAGTGGTGCTTGCGTTAGTGGAAACCCGGCTGGCCTCGCCGCGGCGTAGGTCTCGAATCCGGTCCAGAGCCATCCATAGGGTGATTCCAAGCAACACCAGGGCGGCCAGTAGGTGAATCGTCAACCTGAAGTGGCTTACCGCCGGTCGGTCCCGAAGTCCGCTGGACACCATCACCCAGCCGATAGTTCCCTGCACGCCGAACAGTGCGGCGATAGCCCAATAACGTATGGATGACCGGAAACTCAGCCGTCTTTTCTTGAGGAACCAGAGCAGCGGGAGCACTACCAGCAGACCGGCGAGGCGGGCGATGAGCCGATGTGCCCACTCGTAGTAGAAGATCCGCTGGTAGTCGCCAAGGCTCATGCCCATATTGACCAATTGGTACTCAGGGGTCAGCTGATACTCGGCGAACGACCGCTCCCATGCGGCACTGCCGATCGGGGGGACGACACCGGTCACGACATCCCATTCGACGATCGAGAGGCCAGCCCTTGATAGGCGCACAAAGCCACCGACGCTCACCATGATCACAACAAGTGCAGCGACCATCAGCAGCCAGCGAGTGATTGGATCCCATGACCTGCGCTCGTGTTCTTGACTGGCGGCGTTCCGAGCGATGAGGGACATGAGCCACAAGTGTAGAAACACAGGAGGGAGGCGGCGAAAGGGAGGCTGGCTATCTCAAAACGCCTGGGTAGGTGGCAAACGCGGGCTTTCTGCCCCGATCGGTCCTGTTGCGAGATAGAGTGACAATAAGTGCCGGTAGACATGAGGAGTCACTATGTCCGTGTACAAAGTTATCGAAATCGTGGGTACCAGCCCGGATTATTGGGAGGATGCAGCTTCCGTCGCAGTTGCCAAAGCGTCAGGCTCGCTGCGCGACATGCGCGTTGGCGAGGTGAAGGAATTCGACGTCACCATCGGTGATGACGGACGGGTCGAGTCCTATCGAGTCAGACTATCGGTCTCGTTCAAGTTCGAGAGCTAGAACCCGCTGTCGAGGACGAGCCTGAGCCGGCGCGGCGGATGGTCTCCGCGTCGGTACGTCGGGTCGCCTCCACTTCGCGAAGCGGTAAATCGATTAGGCGACGGGCTTGTGCTTCAACATCAAGGGGGAGGACGTCCCATGATCTGGCGGCGTCTTCGGGGATGTCGCTACGACCTATCCCAGCGCTAGCGATGGCGAACAGTGGCGCCATCGTTGCGGGGATGCCACGGCCTTCGAACGTCTCCAGCATCAGGTTCGTGTAGTCGGTGAGAAGGTCTTCGGACCACCAGTCCAGCGGGCGGCCAACCCCACGCTTGAGGAGTGAGGTCCACGGCTCGGGGATCTGTGGTTGCAGGAGGGTCCTGGCGTGCGACCAGGCTCGTAGCGTTGCCCCGCGTTCGGAGATACGGAGGCGCTTGCCCTTCATTCGTCGCCGATATCGGACCGCAAACCTCCTCGAGAACCAGGGATTCAGCTGGACCATCTCGGTCAATTCGGAGGTGAGCTTCTTTCGTGTCTTCATCACGTTGGACAGCGCTTCTTCAGCGAGGGGGACGGAAATAGTGGCTCCGCCGAGGCCGGGGAGGATTGCCCGCCAGTTCTCTTGATCAGCGACCGAGCGAGCATTGGCAGTGATCCATCGCATGATCTCGGGGCGCACCAGGGCCGATGCTGCGGCTAGGTGGAGAGCGGGCGTCGAGATCGGATCGCTCGGCGCTGCGCCCACAACGGCATCGTTGAACACCGCCGGCCGTAGATGGGTGGTGAGTGCCGCCAGTCTGGTTATCGCCAGAAGGTCGAGCCGAGATTGGCCTGAGTTCGGTAGCGGTCCGTCGATGGCGATCTGTGCGTCCCACAGCGATCGGCATTGTTCAAGCGCACGTTGCGGTTCCTCGTTCAGGAGGAGTTCAACAGTGGCGGTGGGAGTAGAGGTGGCAATAGCGGCAAGATTGGTCATGAGTTTCCTGATGAGAGCTAACCCAACGATACCGATCCCGGCGAATATGCGAATCCTTCTTTGGAACGATACGCGTCGTCGGTACGATCGATATCCAACGAGGTGTACCGATGTTGGACGCAATTGATTTCGGGCTCTTGATCTGGCTCATCATTGGCAGCATGGCCGGCGTCGCCGAGATGCTGACCGGCACGCTGTTTCTATTGCCATTCACTATTGGGGCAATCGTCGCGGCTGTGCTGACCGCCGTGGGTGTCGACATGGTTTGGGCGATGGTGGTGTTCGCAGTGATCTCGGTTGCTTCTTTGATCTTGCTGCGCCGGTTCGCCACTCATGATGACGCGACGGGTCCCAGGGTTCATGCCGGTGGCGGACGCTACCTAGACGCCATTGGCGTGGTGACCACTGACATCGCAGGAGAGAGCGTCGGGCGGGTGCGGATCGAAACCGAATCGTGGCGCGCCCTCTCCCACTCCGGTCAACCGATTGCCGCCGGTACCAAGGTTCGGGTGGTCGAGGTGCGCGGCAACGCATTGGTGGTTGAGCCTTTGTGACCTGCCGCCAACGCGGGCACGGGCGAGTCTGGAGACCCGCCCGTGCGGCGCTGGGGAGGAGATTGCCTAGCTGATGATTGCCGGCTCGCTCGGGGGAGGAGGCGTCGCCATCGGGCGTGGGTCACGCACCCGGCGGACTCCGTAGTAGGTGAGCAAGGTTCCGGCCGTCATGCCGGTCAGTCCGAGAACGATCAGGACAACACCGAGGGCACCAAGGAACGGGATGTGGGCCGAGCCATCCAGAGCCACATCGACTCCTGACGATCCATCAGCGTTCAAGGCAACTATTGCCCAATCTCCATCGCTGACATCCCAGTCGAGCGTGCCGTCGACGCTCGAGGCGACCCATATGTCGCTATCTGTTGGCGGTATCACGGCAAAAACACCGTCGACGTGGGCAAGCTTGGGGTCGTCGTCAAACGATGAGACCCGGTCAACAGCAACGCCTTGTAGGTAAGCCTTGGCGTCAGCCTCGCTGGCGATGCCAACAAAGACGCTCTTGTCATTGCGACTGGTCACCTCGAGTCGGGTCGGGATGGCTTCCCAGCTGACCGAAGTGCGACCGTCGGTGAAATGCTCCACGAAGTCAATCTCGATGTCTTCACCAACCAGAGCAACGGCATCGGTAGTCATCCGTACCGGTCCTGTTGAGATCCAGCCATCGTCGTCGGGAACCACTAGTGCTACACCACCGCCGACTGCAAGGGCGAAGCTTCCGATGATCATTGGCACGCCGATGACTGCGGCGACGAGTTTGGTAATTCGCATGACTATTCCGTTTCTTCGTTGGCCGGCACGACTGCGGCGACAACTGGTGTTGCATTGCGGGTATTTGAGAGCAGTGCGGCGGCTGCCAACAAAGTGGCTGCGACCAGGATGGTTGCGGGTGCGGTGCCGGCCAGGATTACCAGGGCGGCCAATCCGACAAAGAATGCACCGGCCCGTTTCCCTGGTGTGGTCAGGTTCCTTAGCCAGCGCTCGGCGGCCGACTCAGCTTCCCCCTGGGAGGGTATGAGTGCCCAGGCTGCGGCATAGAGCACGATTCCGAAGCCACCGAATAGGGCAGCAACGAGGAAGCCGAGGCGAATCAGGCTGACCGATGCTTTTGTCTGATCGGCCAAAGCGACACCAACGCCGCTGAGGACTCGTCCTTCGTTTGGTCGTTCGAGGCGGGTGCTTGTTAGTTCCGGGGTGGTGTGTGTTGTTTCCATGACACAATCGTGCCCCAACCATGCCTGCGGCGGTATTGGGTGTGTCCCTCAAGGAACCCTGAGGTGGCGGACCCGAGTCGGGGGTAACCCTGAGACTCCTAAACGACCAACCGGATCGCAAGGCCAGCGTGATAGAACATGAGAGCGGTGTATGTCGCCAGCAGCATCAGAGAGGCTTCCATGGTTCTGCGGTAGCGACGCAAGGCGAGTAAGACCAAGGTGGCGGCACCCACCGCACCCAGTTTGACTGCGGCGGCAACGAACGGGCTGATGGCGAAGAGCCGAGCCATCACCGGATTCAGCTCTACTCCGCCTGCCGCCAGAACATGGACGGTCAGTTGATAGTCGACGTAGTTGAACACAACGATCGTGGCGAGGACGAGCAAGAAGGTGGTGCGACTATTGCGGTAGGTGCGCAGGGCGTTGTCGTATGTCCCGCGCCAGCCTTCCTTGATACGCCGATCAAAGCCCTCGCGTCTCTCCGGAAAGTACATAGGTATCCGACGGACACGCCTATCAGTTCCACGACCCGCGTCGTAGGTGTCGCTATTGATCACCGACTGCACCTCGATCCGAGCCGCCTACCGTCCCAAATCTAGCGATCCGTGCTCGGGTTTGCGACGGTGCTAGCTCAGGATGCGTCGTCGACGAACGTTCGTAGGTCTCCGGCCAGCTTCTCCAGCGACGGTATGTGGACATACATCATGTGACCAGCGTCGTAGTACTCCATGGTCACGTTGTCCTGCATGCTCTCGTCGAGCCCAAGGTGATTGAAAGTGAATTCGGTGGCGTAATACGGTGTCGCCAGATCGAGATAGCCGTTTGCCACAAAGACCTTCAAGAACTTGGTTCGGGTGATCGTGCTGCGCAACGTCTCTGAAACATCGACATAGGCATTCTTGAAATCCTCGTAGTCCCAGTTCTGCCATGTCTGGGAAGAAAGGATCTCGTAGGGCAGGTCGCTCTCATACTCGAGCTCGTCGCGCATATACGCATTGAGGGCAGATGTGTAGACGCCCATGGTGGCGTCCATGCTTGGATCCGCCTCAAACGAGTCACCGTCCTTGAATCGATCGATGCCGGTGTAGCGAGAGTCGATACGGCCGACCGTGCGACCCTCCTCGCGCAGCAACTCTTTGCAGAACCGAAAGATCTCGATCCGCAGGTCATACCGAGTTACGTATTGCTCGGAGAGCCCGGTGTACCTGGCCACCTTCTTGGCGATCTGCTTGAACTTGTCGGCTGGCAGCGCGCTGCCCTGGAACAGGGCCCGTGCATATTCATTGGATGCGAATTGCTCGACCTCATCGAGGAGATCCCGCAGCGACCGCTTCTGATCCTTTGGCCCAAGCTTGCAGTGATACCAAGCGGTTGCGGCATAGGTAGGGAGAAACACCGTATACGGCAGGTCGTTGCCACGTTGGAAGGTCCCGGTAGCGCTGTCGAACCCGGCCGTCTGAAAATTGAGGATCGACGAGATCAGCATGAGGCCGTTGAAGGTGATTCCGTGGCGGGCGTAGAGATGCCCGGCCAGCCCCGCGGAGCGAGTCGTGCCGTATGACTCGCCGGCGAGGAACTTCGGCGATCCCCAGCGCTGGTGACGGGTCAGGTAGACACGAATGAATTCGCCGACCGCCTCGATGTCCTTTTTGAAATGGTGGAAGTTCTTTGCTTCCTCGTTGGGGATCGCTCGCGAGAATCCCGTCCCCACTGGGTCGATGAACACCAGGTCGGCTGTGTCGAGCAGCGAGTGCTCGTTGTCGACAAGCCGTCCCGGAGGGGGATAGGGCATGCCGTTGTCGTCGAGAAGAACGCGTCGGGGTCCGAGCGCTCCCAAGTGGAGCCATACCGAAGAGGAGCCGGGGCCGCCATTGAAGGCAAACACGATCGGCCGCTTTGTGGTGTCTTTGACCTTGTTGCGTGTGTAGGAGACAAAAAAGAACGAAGCCTTCTTCTTGCCCTCCTCTTCGGCGAGGATGACCCGACCAGCGGTGGCGGTGTACTCGACGGCCTTGCCTGCAATCGAAACCGTGTGAGTGGTCTCAGTAGAGATTTCCTCGTGATGGGGAGGGGGAGTCTCTTTCTCGTCCTCGCCCTTCCCCTTGGTCTCTTCGTCTTCTTTTTTAACGTCGTCGGCCATCAGTCCGCTCCAGAGTTCGGTGACTCGGCTGACTCTACCGAGGGGATTGACCAGCCAAATCGTCTCTACCCACCGAGTCCGCATCGACGGGCGCATGCGGATAGCTGACGGTGAAGGTGGTCCCTTCGTCCTTGGTGCTTTCGAATGCAATGTCGCCGCCGAGGTAGCGCTCGGTCAGTAGCCGCGCTCCGTAGGTACCTAGGCCACGACCCCCACCCTTGGTCGTGAAAGACCGCTGAAAGATCTGGAGCTGGTTGCGATGAGGAATATGGCCGTCATTGTGAACGGAGAAGCCGACGCGCGCCCCCTGCTTGGTGCAGGCGAGGGACACAAGGTGGCCGGTAGGCGATGCCTCCAGGGCATTCTTGACTAGGTTGCCGATCACCCTGCCGAGTAGCGCAGGATCGGTGACAAAAGTGACCTGGTCGCTAGCGGCATCAATGGTGATCACCTTGCCGGCGGCGACATCATGCGATGAATAGACACCAGCGACGTCAACCAGTAGCTGGCGCGAGTTCACCGGCTGCGGTCGAGCAACCAGTTCATCGACCTCAGCAGCAAGTAACTCCCTTTGGGCGGAGATCTCGTCGATCAGATGATCCGAAGTGGTTTCCAGCAACTCGAGCATCTCGTCTTTGTCCTCTGGAGATGCCGTCTTTGCCATCGCCGACAGACCACGCATGGCCGTTGCAGTGTTCATGATGTCGTGGAAGAAGATGCGTTCTAGCGTCTCGCGACGCTTGGTATCACCGATGTCGGCCCCAGTGAAGAGCGTGAAGTCTTCTCCTTCGATCTCAAATGGGGTCGCGGAGACGCGAAGCTCGATCGGGTCGCCGTTCTCCCGAATAATGCGACACTCTTCCTCCTCGGCGCCCCCGGTCTGGGAGGCCCGGATGGCCTCTGCCGCTCCACAAGCAGTGCAGAACAGTGTTGTGCCGCATCCTGCGGGCTTCTTGTTGGCGTTCTGGCACCCAAACAGATCACCGATGCGTTTACCCATTGCGTGCTCGGCGTCACTACTGAACGCATCGAGGAGGGTGCGGTTGGTAAAGACGACCTGACGTTGCGGGTTCAGGATTGCGATGTAGGTCTGGGCACTATCGGCGACGCTGGTCATCAGAGCATCGTCGGCGAGCAGAGCCGATTGCCGCTGCAGAGACTCCTGGGAAGCGCGTTCGGCTAGACGGCTGTCGTCAGGATTGGTTGCCTTTGCCATTGCTTCCTTCCAGGGCGCGATGTTAAGTCCAGCATTGGTGCTTGGTAATCAAGTCGGCAGGGCGCACGGAAGGTTTAGCGGAGCCGGTATCGCGGCTGGTTTCGGATCACGCGCCCAGACCTATTGGACACGACACGCCGGTGCCACCGATACCGCAGTAGCCGTTTGGATTCTTGGCCAGGTATTGCTGGTGGTATTCCTCGGCGTAGTAGAACGTGTCGGCTACCTCGATCTCCGTCGTGATGGTCTCGTAACCAGCCGCGTTGAGGTTGGTCTGGTAGCCATCACGGCTTGAGGTAGCTTCGCTGAGCTGCATCTCGTTCGAGGCGTATATGGCCGATCGATACTGTGTTCCGACGTCGTTGCCCTGCTGCATTCCTTGGGTCGGGTCGTGTCCCTCCCAGAATGCCTGTAACAGAGCGCCGTACGAGACCTGGGAAGGGTCGTAGGCGACAAGTACTACCTCGGTATGGCCGGTCTGGCCTGAACAAACCTCTTCATATGTGGCATTTTGCGTGAGTCCCCCGGCGTAGCCGACCGCAGTCGAGTAGACACCTGGTAGTTGCCAGAAGATCCGTTCGGCACCCCAGAAACATCCCATTGCAAAGTAGGCCAGCTCGATTCCTTCAGGGAAGGGGGCCACGATGGTGTTGTTGTTGACGAAGTGGACTCCACTAATCGTGAGTGGGTCAGGACGTCCCGCAAGAGCACTCACGGTGTCTGGCATTTCTGATTTTTGGAACCACATGGTTGTTCCTTCCCTATGGCTGGTGTCACAAGAACACGGCCAAGCCTTCAAGTGTTCCGTGATCCTCCCAGACCGGGTGCAATATGCAAGAGAACATTCCATGAACGGGGTGAGGGGCGCCAGATCGGCGCCCCTCTCTGCAATCACGCTAGGTCTTGTTAGCTACTTGTCTTCGCCAATGCGGATGAAGCTGAACGTGGCCCAACCTCCGTCGGATGATTCAACATCAACGGTGAATGCTTCGCCCCCTGGTGCTTGGGGGAATTCGACCTTGACCAGCCAATTGCCCTTGCTGTCGGCGGTTGTTATTCCGCTTCCGAACTCCGATTCGACCCAGATTGTCGTGCCAGGACTGGCGGTGCCGAAGAACTTGTCGTACGGGACGCCTTCGCCGCAGGAGCCGTACTTCTGGTTTGCGGTGAAGTCGACTTCACCGATCTCCTCGACGACCCACTTGAACCATGCTTCGGCTCGATCGCCGCTACTCGACTCGACCACGATGCCGATCTTGGTGTTGGCAGGAACATCGTCGCTGAGGTGGAGCTTGGAGTACCACTCGCCGTTGCTTTCGACCGTGGTCTGGGCCTCTCCGTACTCGGACACCATCCAGATGGTGTCTCCGGGATTACCTGTGCCGAAGAACTTGGTCCACAGGCTGGTATTCTCGATGTACTCCTGGCGTACGCTGAAATCGTGGCTGGCGCAGACGTACTTCATCTTGAATTCGACACGATTGTTTTCGTTCTCGACGACCACCGTGAACTTCTCGTTGCACGGAGCTTCGGGGAACTTCACGTAGAGCTTCCACTCGCCGTTCTCGTCGATCTTGATTGATCCATCGCCGTAGTCCGAGCCAACCCACACCTTGGTGCCTGGTGTTCCGGTTCCGTAGTACTTGTTTTCGGCCGGGTGGCCATCGACAGCTTCCCACTTCTGGGTGGCGGAGAACTTCTTGTCGACCTCTTCCGCGGCGTCCAGGAAGACCTTGACGGACTTCTCTGTGACGTTGCCCGCCTCGTCTTTGGCCGTGAAGGTGACGAGATTGCCACCTGGATTGAGGATCAGAACGATTCGCCAGGTGCCCTCGTCGTCAACGTCCGCTTCATACTTGCCGGCGAGGACTCGCGCTCCTGGCTCGGTTTCGCCTTCGAACGCAATCTGCTTCTCGTCGAAGTGTTGTTCGTTCTCTGGGAAGAGGATCGCAAGGGGTGGGAGAGTCGTATCGGTTTCTGTCGGTGGCTTCTCGTCCTTTGGAGGATCGGCAGGCGGTTCCTCGTCCTTTGGCGGGTCGGCGGGCCGGCTCTCGTCATCGTTTTGCGCGGCCGTTTCCGCAGCAACCTTGTCATCTACCGCCGTCGTCGGCTTGGGGTCTTCTATCGCCGGGGTGCTGTCATCGCTCGGCTTTTCGTCCGCCGGCGTTTCGCTCATTGCCGCAGCATCGGACCCTGGTGCACTCGTGAACGTGCCGACCTGGGCGAGGGCCGCACCGCCGAGCAGTACAACTGCAAAGGCTGCGATAAAGACGAGTATCTCGCGTCGTCTCATTTCTGATCTCCATCTCGAAGGCTATGTAGCGTGATTGCCACTCTGAGTAGTCACTCGCCGCAACCGGCGTTTTGGTTTACTCCTTTTGCAGATTTCCTTTGAAATCAACCGTTGTGTGGCTCCGGCCAGATAGGGCGGAGATGCGGCGATGCATGAATTTGCTACAGACACGTGTAGTTTCGGTATCCTGAGCGAGTCACAACCGGGAGAACCCATGACCGAGCATGTCGACGAGTTGGCCGAAGAGACCGCATTGGCGCCAGACGATGAGGCCGAGTCCGAGTCTGAGTCCGAGTCTGAGTCCGAGTCCGAGACCGAGTCCGAGGCCGAAGTGAGTGCTCCTGTGCATTCATTGACTGAGCCCGTAGAAGTACCGATCCGATCGTCGATCCTCGATTCTGTTCTAAACCCCGAGCATGAAGCGGATGAGCCTTCAAAGAAGTTGCGCAAGAAGTTCTACGAAAAGGAGCTCGATCGTCTTCAGATGGAGATGGTGAAGCTTCAGGAGTGGGTCAAAGCCGAGGGGCTGCGCGTCGTCGTCATTTTCGAGGGCAGGGATGCGGCCGGCAAGGGCGGTGTGATCAAACGAATCACAGAACGGCTCAACCCACGGGTGTGTCGCGTTGCGGCTCTTGGTACCGCAACGGAGCGGGAGAAGACGCAGTGGTGGTTCCAGCGTTACGCCGCACATCTCCCGGCCGCTGGCGAGATCGTCTTATTCGACCGCAGCTGGTACAACCGGGCATTGGTTGAACCGGTGATGGGGTTCTGCACCGAGCAGCAGTACCAAGAGTTCCTTCGTACTGCACCCGAGTTCGAGCGCATGTT
>JASJHC010000395.1:0-5002 GCA_033791245.1 Acidimicrobiia bacterium
GGACTCGGAGTGCGGGGCGACTGGCAGGCACCATCCGCCACCGACCTGGAACGACATATCGATTTCCTGCTCAATAACGAAGAGATCCAAACCAACATTCACAGCATGAGGGAATCATTTGACCGCTATGCGAGCGACGGCATCGTCGTCCAAGTGATCGAGGACTACCTGGCGGCCCGCGAGTCTCCCTAGCGCTCGCCCTGGGATGACGGCTCCTGATAGACCTCTGCCAGTTTCTTCGCTTGGGCTGCATAGCGGGCACCGCTGCCTGCGACCCCAGCAAGGGGTCTGGCATACGCACCGGTGACCTGAGCCGTCAGCCCACCCAACAGAACAAAGAGGCTGCTGAACCACGAGATCATGGCGAGCGTACGGGCACGACCTGCGCCGGCTAGTTCATCACTCTGGAGGAACGCCGCCGACATGGCGATATTGGCAAAGATCGTGAAGGCGGCGAGCCCCGCCACGACGTACGCCGAGGGGACGACATAGGCCAAAGGATTGAGCACCCAGTCCCACCCGACGATGGCCAGGTACACCACCCCGGCCACCGCCGCGCTCCCGAGGTAGATCGCCCTTGCCTTGCGTGCGGCGCTGAGGTCCGCATCCATCGCCGCCCGCATCGCCCGCGGCTTGAGCACCGCGATCAGCCCTGTCGTAAAGACCAGCACGGGTTGGGCTACCACACGTGCGGACTCGGCGTAGCCCAGGTCTTCCGGACTGGCGAGCCAGGCGATGATGGCGGCAACAGCAAACCAGACGACGGCGGGAGCGGCGTTGATCACAAACCACACGCCCGTCGCCGCCAACTCGCGGAATCGCAAGGCGTCGAGGGCACGATCACGAATGCTGAACTGGGCCAGGACCCTGGCAAAGACAAGTGAAACCGTATTGGCAACCGCTAGCGCACCAAAGGGCAACCAAGCATCCGGGACATTGGCCACAACCCCGATAGCGAGACAAACCGACACAACCACAAACTGCACGATCGATACCGTGGCGGCCTTCCAAGACAGCTCCGCAATGTGCAGCATGCGGCGTACGTGATCTTGCATGGGAGACAACACGATGGCGACGGCAGAGGTCACGGCGAGACCGAGTGCTACCTCGGCCGTCGCATAACTAGCGGTGACCGCCACCGCGACCGGGGCCGCCACCGTACCGGCTAACGCCGGGATCGCACCGAGACGGAGGCTGCGCGGGACGAGGGACAGTCGTTGCGATACGGGGTAGCCGACGGCCTCGATCTCGGCCGGAGTAAAGATCAGCTCGTTGGAGAGCAGTGTCCCGACCAGGAAGGCCGTGAAGAAGACGGCATACACGCCGCGGTCCACGTCGTTGAACACACTCACCGCGGTGAGTGCAACTCCGAACCCCGCAAGGGAAGCAAAGCCGCTGTCGATCACGCCTGCAGGCAATTGACGCCTAAGGCTTCCTTCCTGAGACAACGCTTTCTCCCCCTCCGCTGCGAGTTGGGGCGATCATACAGACGAGCATCTGTGGTGAAGCCCCTGCATGACCCGTGACCGAGGCTACGCGTGGGCAGGCAATTCCAGATCGAAGATGCTGTTGGCGTCGTCATGGCGATAGGTGATGTCACCGTCCATGAGGTTGGCCAACTGGCGAGAGATCGCAAGACCAAGACCGATCGAGCCCGCAGCTACATTGCGACTCGACGACACGCTGTATGGCGAGAAGATGGTGTCAATGTCTCCGCCGGGAATGGGGTCACCGTTGTCGAGAACGCGGATATGGGCGGTACGGCCATTGCTGTAGGTGTGGATACCGATGTCGGAGCCGCCGTAGCGGACCGCGTTGGTGATCAGGTTCCTGACTATTTGGCGCACTCGGCCGGGATCACCCCAGGCCCGCACCGGTGTCGCCTGCACCTCAATCGTGTGGCTTTCCGGCGTTTCGAGACCTTCGACCACTTGCGCCACTTGGGCCTGCAGATTCACCGGCACCCGGGTGATCTTGAGAGTCTTCTGTTCAAGACGGGCCGCAACCAGGAGATCGTCGATGATGTGGGATAGCTCCTCTGCCTGACCGGCCGCGGTCGTCAGGAACTCTTTGCGCTCGTCGTCGGCAATCTGACCCTCAGTCTCTCTAAGCACGTCGATGTACCCGAGTACCGCGGTGAGCGGTGTGCGTAGTTCATGTGAGATCGCCGCAACCAGCGTCTCCCGCTGTCGGATCGCCTTGGCCAACTCAATTTGTTGTTGATTTCCGTGATCGAGTGCTTGCCGCAGGCTGAGTTGGACCATCACCTGCCGGGCCAAAGCTTCGAGCGCTTGACGCTGTTGCTCGGTCAGCGAACGTGGCTTGTGGTCCATTACGCAGAGCGTGCCGATGGCGTGGCCGCTTTCTGTGGCGAGCGGGGCACCCGCATAGAAGCGAATCATCGGATCGCTAACAACCAGCTCATTGTCGGCGAATCTTGCGTCGGCAGTGGCGTCCGGAACGATCAGCATCTCATCGGAATCCATGACCGCGTGCGCGCAGAATGCGATCTCTCGAGTGGTCTCGGTCGGCTTGAGCCCGACTCGTGACTTGAACCTTTGACGATCGGTGTCCACAAAACTGACCTTGGCGATTGGTGTATCGCAAATCTGTGCAGCGAGGCGCGTGATGTCGTCGTAAGACTGCTCTGCGGACGTGTCGAGAATCCGAAACGACTCGAGCTCAGCGATGCGAGCCGACTCGTCGGGTGGCATGGGCGCCTTTGACACTCAATCCTCCTTCAAGCTAATCCGGTCAACCGAGGGTGTGTGACCACAAACTAGAACATTTCCCCACGTGGGAAGACGTTTTCGTGGGGCCGGTGCTGGGGACGCCGGTGTCGCGGGTGGCGGGAGCCAGCGCCCAGACTGGCTGCCGGTTTGGGTGCTGCTTCCAACCGACTTCGAGATCACATTTGCTTTCCAGGACGAGGGCACGGGCGAGGCTGCCGTGACGGGTTGGATCGGCGATGGGGATCTACAAACGCTATGTGACGAGGCTTAGTTCATGGTCCAGACGGGTGGCTATGACCCTGAAGGCCGACCCTATTGGGCCACCCTCACCGATGAGACCACGACGTACGTTGACGGTTCAATTCAACTACTGGAGGACCGCCCGGGCCCTCGAGTAGGCATCGGCAGCTCATGGTCGGTCGTCGCACTCGACCAACAACAGCTGCCTCTAGCGATCAGCGGGATCGCCGCCATCGGCCCCTAGCGAGCGGGTCGGGCGGTAAGAGACGCGTCTGGCGTCCGGAAGCCGCCGCCGTATTTGGCGCTCACGGACGCCAGACCGGAATACGGGCCGATGGCTTGTCGCCTTCAGAGCTCGGTGCCGCAGGCATCGCAGAAGCGGGCAGCTGAAGAGTGCACCGCCGAACCACAGCCGGAGCACGATTTCTCGAGCTGGCCTCGGATGGCCACCTCAGCCGACACAATCCCGGTGGGAACCGCTATCACGCTGTAGCCGGTGAGCATCAAGATGGCCGCCAACACCTGGCCGGGCGGAGTGGAAGGGGCAATATCGCCGAAGCCGACGGTACTCATGGTGACAATCGACCAGTACAGACCGCGGAACATCGAGTCGAAGCCATGTTCCGGCCCTTCGATGAGATACATGGTTGAGCCGACGATTACGTTGATCAACACCACAACGATCAGAAAAACCGCGATCTTGCGCGAACTCGCCCGGACCGCCCTAATGAGGTAGTTGGCCTCGCTGAGCCAGTGCGCCATCTTGAAGACACGGAAGACTCGAAGCAGACGCAACGACCTGATCACTAGGAGAGACTGTGCCCCGGGCAGGAAGAGGCTCAGATAGACAGGGAGAATCGCCAGCAAGTCGACAACCCCAAAGAAGCTCCTGGCGTAGCGGACCTTGTTATCGACCGTGAGCAGGCGGGCGATGTACTCGATTGTGAACAAGATGGTGACGATCCACTCGAGGACGAGCAGCACCGAGTGATATCTGTCGTCGATCTCCTCAACCGTCTCCAACATGACCAGCAACACGCTGAAAGAGATCAGTACCAGTAGAGCCACGTCGAACGCACGCGACGTCGGTGTGTTGTGGTCAAAGATGATGTGACGAGTTCGCTCCCGCCATCCGCTGTGTTCTGTGTTCACGGTCGGCAGCGTAGATGGGGAAGCTCCGGAATCCGGGGCAAGTGCCTACTTCACAACGGCTGAACGATCGTTTAGTATGTTGTACATGCGTTCAACAGATGACCGAACGACAACAGCACGGATCCGAGATGCAGCGATCACCGAGTTCGCCGCTAATGGGATCGCCGGCACCAGCATCCGCACCATCGCCGCCGCGGCCGATGTCTCGCCAGGGCTGGTGATCCACCATTTCGGCTCGAAGGACGACCTTCGTGCAGCTTGCGACGAGTACGTCGCCGGAATCATTCGCGATGTCAAGGGTGACGCAATGGCATCGGGCGGTGGCTTCGACGTCGCCGCCGCGTTTCGAACAGTCGGCGAGATTCCTGCTTCCAAGTATTTGGCCCGGACCCTGGTTGACGGATCACCCCAAGTGGCCGACCTCGTAGACGAGATCATCAACGACGCGGTCGACTATCTCGCAATCGGTGTTGAGACCGGGATGGTCAAGCCGAGCAACCACGAGCGAGCCCGAGCCGCCATCATGGTGGTCTGGGGACTCGGAGCTCTCGTCCTCCACGAGCATCTCGAGCGACAGATCGGTGTCGATATCACCGTTGACTTCAGTGACGATCCCAAGGCGGTCTCCGCCTACATGGCCCCGATTCTTGAGATCTATGCAGAGGGTCTGCTGACCGAAACCACAGTCAAACTAATGAGCGGGGCGTTTGTTGATACCCCGACAGAACAGCAGGAGAAGGAAACGCCATGACGAACCACATCGCGATCCACACCCAAGGTCTCACCAAACACTATGGGGACTTCCCGGCGCTGGTTGACCTCGATCTCGATGTCGAAGTTGGCGAGATCTTTGGCTTCCTTGGCCCCAACGGTGCTGG